>CAKUKT010000020.1 GCA_934663655.1 uncultured Victivallaceae bacterium | reverse complement strand
ATTGTCCTTCGATCGGCGGACCGCTTCAGCTTCATCCGGGAGATGACTATTATCGAATCACCTACGGCAGTTTCGGGATCGGTGAGAGCTTGCGGGGAAATCTGACCGAGGACGCCGACAAATTCTACATAACCAACACCAAGAACGGCATTGACTGGCGTGGTTATTTTACTCCGGGCATGAACAATCCCTCCATGGTGATGCTCACCGCCGACTCCTACTACAGTGCCTGGAAGAGTGAATATGCCTGGATTACGCCGACCAGCAACGGATATACGGTCCATGCCCGGCACAGTGATGCGGCAAATCTGATGATGGCCGATGGCCATGTCGAAAAATTTACCATCGCCGCCTTGCGTCCGGTTTACCTGGAACTGCTCAAACCGGCCACCTTTTATGCCTTCCCCTCCGAGGGCGGCAGTACCGCGCGTCCGCTCTGAACGGAAGTTGCCGACAGCTGATCTATATGAATGATTCCGTCCCCGGATAAGATGTTGAACTTATCCCGTGGTGATGGAAGGAGAGAGACTGTTTGTCTCTCTCCCGAAAAAAAATCATAAACCGGGAAAGACATGATGTCAATATTTTCAAATTCACACCGGGAGGTTCGTCGAGCCTCGACCTTGTCAATACTGATGTTGCTGTTGTTCAGCGGCGCCATGCCGCTCTCCGCCGCGGAGCCGGCGGACGAGCAGAGTTTTTCCGGGCCGCCGGTAAAACAGCTCTCCGACCTCGAGCCCTACACCGGTTATGCCGCCGCCGACCGGATCGTCGGCGACTGGCGGCGCAAGGCATATCTGCTGAATTTCGAGCAGCTCGCGGTCAATTACGGGCAGAATGTGGACTTCCAGCTGCGCGAAAAGCAAATTATTCTCACCCCGCAGACCGAGGAGTTCCTCTATCAACAATATATCCCGGTTCCCCGTTACCAGGCGGGCAGCCGCCCGGAACTCGAAAAGATCACCGCCGCCGCCGTCAAAAATTGCCGCACCACCCAGGAGAAAGTGCTCGCGCTGATGCGCTACTGCCGCGATCTCAAGAAACGGGCCAAAGTCTCCCCGGGCGGCAAAGGCTGGAAATACGGCGGTACCGAGGAGGAGTTGATCGCCAAGGGCGAGGATCTGTGCGAAACCCTGGGACGGCTCTTTGTCGCCCTGTGTGAAATCGAAGGCATTCCCGCGCGGATCGTCATGCACAACATCGGCGGCCACATCACCGCTGAAGCGTACATCGACGGCGAATGGGGCTATCTCGATCCCCGCTTCGGGATCTACTTCCTCAAACCGGATGGAAAACTCGCCTCGCTGCGGGAACTGATGCAGAATCCGTCGCTGACCGAAAACCAGCCGGCGGCGGTCAAGGCGGAGGCGGCGGGGCCCTATTCCCATGATCAACGTGCGCAGGCCAGCCGGGAAAAGTTCTTCAATCCGCAGGAGGTCAACGGATTTGAATATTATTCACTCGCGGACGCGCCTTCCTATGCCTACAACCAGGTCAGCAGTGAGGATGCCACCCTCCGCGGCTTGTTCGACCTTGCCCCGGTCTACGATGCGCTGATCCAGCAGGTCTTCTACACCAATCCGCAGATCAGCGACTTCTTCTGGCAGCCCGGACCGCTTCATCCGCTGCCATTGAACTGGCGAAATGACGGTTTCTCCTCCTACTTCGAGATGACGCCGCCGTTTGAACCGGAAGAGATCGATAAAAACGAAATCGCCCCCTTTGCAAACAGTCCGTTCAAAACCCTGGTCTGGGGCACCGGTCCCGGCAGCACCTTCACCCACCGCACCACAGTCGGGGAGATCTTCGGTTACGCGGTGACCGATGAGGAGTGGAAAACGATGTTCCGGCCGGGCGACAAAAACGTGCATGACGGGATTTCCGGCCTGATCGAACGGGGGATCGACCCGCAGGCGATGATCGCCGACCTCGGCCACAGCCATGGTCTGAAGGTGCTGTCCCGGCTCGAAATGAACCATGAATACTATCTGGACAAAAAAGAGAAGAACGGTGGCTGGATGTGGCACGGCTTCAACGGCGAACTTGTGAAGAAGCACCCCGAATACCGGGTCTCCGACGGCAATCCGAATCTGGATTACCGTCATCCCGAAGTGCGCCAATTCAAACTGGCGGTGCTGAGGGAACTCGTTCAGACCGGCGTCGACGGCATTGAGGTGGATCTGGCGGTCTATCCGCCGCACTTCGCAAAACCGGATCCCGCAATCATGACCGATTTCATTCGCCGGGTCCGCGCCATGCTCGACGAAGAGGGTAAAAAACAGGGGCGGCGACTGGCGCTGCACGTCACTGTGCCCCAGCCCGACGCGGTCGCCCAGGGGATGGACTGGCCGACCTGGCTCAAGGAGAAACTGGTCGATACCATCATCCCCGGCACCTCCGTCCGCGGACCGCGCCGCTATGCATTCGATTTGCGGATCGACGAATTTGTCCGCCCCGGCCATGCCAACGGGGTCAAGGTCTTCGGCTACCTCGACCAGAGCCTGCGTATTTTCAACCGGGATCCGCACCCGGACGGGAAACAGCGCTATGCGCGGGGGAAACGACCGGAGGAGTTCCGTGCGCAGGTGCTCAACTATATGCGTTCCGGAGTTGACGGGATCCAGTTCGCCATGGCGGTGAACACCAATTATGCCCGCAACAAGGCGATGTACGATTCGCTCGCCGACCCGGCCAACGTGGAATTTGCCGACAAGAACTACATCGTCGGACCATTCACCGAACTCCCGGTCCTGCATCCGGATAAGTCCGCTTCTCCGGAATTTTTCACCGCCACCACCTCAACCCGGCTGCGCATCGGCGACGATATCGCCGCGGCCGCCGAAAAGGGAATTACTCCGGAAGCCACGCTCGTGCTCAATTTCCGGGGCCTCAAACCCGGTGAAAAGGTCGAGGCCTTCATCAACGGCGGTTCCGTCGGCGTTTTCAGCGGCGATGATCCGGAAGAGAAAAACCGCGTCAACGGCCCGATCAAACCCGGCAGCGATGCGGATCTGATGGTGCCGGACTGGTGGAAACGCGGCGTTCATGAACTCAAATTCCCCGCCGAAAAACTCTGGCTCGGAGAGAACATCATCCGCGTCGTATATTCAGCTTCGCAACCCCGGGAAAAGGAATCGCTCCAGGTGCTCTGGCCGGAGATCCAGCTCCGTTATCCGAAAAACACCGCCTCCGCGAAATAATATCATACCCGGGGAGAGAAAAACTCCGTTTTCCCGGCGCGGTTCCGGAGGGATCGCCCCTCCGGGGCCGCGTGGGAAGCGCTCGCGGTTCTTCCGATCGGCGCTTGTTGCTGAACCACGCCAGCACACTCCGTTGCTCCAGCCGCCGTCATCGACGACGGCTTTTTCTTTTACCTTCACCTTTTTACCGCCGGACTCCGGTCTTATCTGTTTACCGACCTTCCGTTTTCTCCGCTCCTTTACGCCAGCTGATTGCCAATCGCCTCCGATGAGTCAGCTTATCTGCGACCGTCGCCATTCATCTTCTGGTTATCGCCGAGTTTTTCCTCTGACGCCACACCACTGTCCGGTGATTAAACCTCCACTCTCCCGCGGGAGTAATCCACAGCCGAATTTCTCAATTTCAGTATCGCATTATGGTTCATTAAATTACATCTACTTTCTTTATTTTTTACATCCGGACAATCTTGCCACCCCCTTGCACGCCAACTATAATATTACTGGAAGTCAAATTATGCTGGCGAACTGTTAACGGCCGTCAAGCCGGAATCCGGAATAACTTCAGCTGACAGTGTCGATGCGGAAAAAAATTCTTTCGGGCATCGCACTCACGACGGCGCCAGATATGCGAGGAGGTGGAAACGTGTAAGAAAATGGTTGTCGACTGCTGCCGACAACACCTTTATCATCAGGAATCAATTCTGAAGTTTCACTACCAAAAGCCTGAGGAAGTAAAAGCATGAAAGAACAGCGTCATCAATTCAATTGCCCAGTTGTCAGACAGAGCGCCGACAGCACCCCACCCACCCACCGGTTCCGCGCCGAAGCCGCGTTCACCCTGATCGAACTCCTCGTCGTGATCGCGATCATCGCGATTCTCGCCGCGATGCTGATGCCCGCCCTCTCCAAGGCCCGCGAGGCCGCCAAGGCGACTACCTGCATCAACAATCTCAAAGGGCTGGCGCTCGCCGTCACCCAGTACTCCGACACCCACCGCGGCTGGGGACCGGCGAATACCTCCACTACCGGCAATAAGGCCTATGCCGCTGACGGCACCCGTTATTCCGGCTACAGCTGGGCGGACTACCTGCTCGGCGACAAACTGATCTCCTACTGCGACCCGCTGCTCCGCTGCCCCAACGGCTACCCCGGAAAGTCGGATATCCAGCAAAATGGTGCGCGGTACATGTATTTCTATTATGGAATCGATAACCGGTCATACGTTGGAAGCGGCACCAATACTTTTTACGCCGCAAAACTGCTCGGCCCCGATCAATACCATCGCCAGATATTCTTTCCGAAACTCAACACTCCTTCGGATACTCATTACATCATTGACACTTTTCATACCACCGAACAACGGAGTTTCTGTGCCGCTAATCCGAAGGATGGATATATCGCGATGAATCATCCCGGCAAACTGCACATGACTTTCCTCGATGGTCATGCCGAACAACTTCAGCCTGAGGCCTTCTTCGCCCGGCTCCGCAACAACAAGGACGATTACGCCGAAACCCTCACGGTCAAATACCTCGATCACAACCGGGCGGTTACCCGCAGTGAAGTGATCCGCTGATCGTCAGCGTCTCCGAACCGTCAGGCGCAGGCGTTCTCCTGCGTGAGGTTCCCGGTTCCGCCCGGGCCCTCACCGGGGGAGGAGTTAAAGTGAATAAACCTCAAGAAATTCATCCGGAACCAGCCAGCGGCGAATCGTCGCTGCGCGGTTCCCCGGGGTTCACTCTCCCGTCATAACCGGCGCAGTGAGATAAAATCAAAATACTCCAACTGTTTTGTCCGCCTTTTTCACCGTATTCCTGATCCAGGGCGGCGGACACCGCGGGATCCATACGGAACCGGCTCGGAATTTCCGGATGTTTTCCCCGGATCTGACCGACAGTTACGTTTCCCCTCACCGACCGCGACCGACACCGGTTCCGGTTTCCTCCTTCCCCCTCGGCCGATGGAAAATTCACAATTTTTCCAGCGTAAGCGCAATTTGAATTTGCGTAAGCGGCAAACCACGATTATATTTAATGGAGGTATATTAAAATCGGTTTTTAATCGGCGAAGTTGACCCACAACATATCCGGAGGATATAAAAATGTTCAAGTCCAGTTGGAGCAAGGTGGCGGTTCTGTTGGTGGTTTTGTGCGTTGGCGCGGTAGCGGAGGCGACTCCGTGGACGGCGCTCGGCCCCAAACGCAAAATCGATACGGTTATCCTCACCGGCAATTTCAAGAGCCCCCGGTTGATGGCTGAATTGATCATGCTCGAAAGCCGTCAGCCCCATATCCTGCTGCCCAACCGTCCGGATGACGATCTGGTGATCGTCCGGCTCGCCAAAAACAATTCGTTCCAAATCCGCGAAGAACACCTCGGGGATTTCGTCGCCAATGTGCAGCCCCGGCGGGTCGTAATCCTCGGCGATGAGCGCTATGTGCCCAAACGCTACGAGGAGATGCTCTACGACAAGGAAACTCCGGTCGTCCGGATTTACGGCAAAGACTGGAACCGGGTCGCCGAGGAGTTGAGTTTCATGCTCAACCTCAGCAATCTGGCCGACAACTTCAAAAAGCTCTATCAGGAGGATGTCAACGCCTACCGCCTGATCAGCGCTCCCGCGGAATCCAAACCGGCGGAAACCGCCCCCTCCGGGGACGCTTCCTCGGATGAAAGTACCGAAACGCAGCCAGTCGAACCCGCGGAAGCTGAATAACTGTCCCTGATACCGGTTTTATTCCGGTGTTCATTCGAGGATGCAGCAGTAATGTACAATCTTTATAAAATTGCCGTAAACGCATTCCGGGAATCGCTCCGCGAACCGGTCTACATCCTGATGCTGCTCGGAGCTCTCGTGGTGATCGGCCATACCCCGTGGGCGGCGATCTTCGTCTTTTCCGAACAGCTCAAGCTGGTAGTTGATTCGTCGATGGCGACTTCACTGATGTTCGGACTGGTGGTCGCGGTATTGTGCGCCAGCCACACCGTCGCCCGGGAAATGCGCAACGGGACGGTACTGCTGCTGCTTTCCAAACCGGTTTTCCGCTGGAGTTTCATCGTCGGCAAGATCACCGGCATCGTCATGGCGGCAACATTATTCACCGCGATCTGTAATCTGGCGACGATTATCGCCGTCTACGCCGCCACCGACCAATTTCATTTTGAAACCGGTATATATTATGTCTTCGTCGCGTTGATCGCGGTCGGGTGTTTCGTTGGTATGCTTTTCAACTTCTGGCGCGGCAGTTCCTTCCCGGAAATCGCCTCCTACGCGATCGGAGCGGCAGTGCTCGGTTATGCGGTATATTGCCTGCTGGCACTTCCGGAACCGACCATCATCATGGCCGATCTCGGTCGTGCGCTGGTATTGGTAAATTTCGCGGTAATCGCGATGACCACCGTGGCGGTGGTCGCGGCTACCCGGCTTGACGTGGTGCCCAATCTTTGTATCTGTACAGTGGTGTTCTTTCTCGGGCTGGTCTCAAGTTATCTTTTTCAGCGGCACACGGATTCCGGCGTCGTAAACATTATCTTCGACATTCTTTACGCAGTGATTCCGAACTGGCAGTTTTTCTGGCTGGCAGACGCGGTGGCGGTAAAGCGTCCGATTCCGGCAAGTTATGTGTGGAATTCGTTGCTTTACATGGTGCTTTTTGTTATCATCGCTTCAATGTGGGCGGTGGCGATTTTCCAGAACCGCGAAGCCGCCGGCGATTCGCGAAACTGATTTCTTCTCATTTTCCGAAATCCGGAGAATGTGAACTTGTATCAGACCGCAGACGGGCGCATTCCATTTCGGGGGGCGGCGTGAGTTCCGTTCCGGGCGCGGGGCAGACTGCAGACGGGCGCATTCACGACGAAGGACAAGGTGCGGCGTTCAGTGGAGAGTTTCGCCGACAACGCCTCCGGCCCATTTCGACCGAACCGCACATTAACCTGAGACCGGGCTTATACATGCCCGAGCTGTATCTCGGAGGGAAATATGGAGCTGATCCGACTGCAGGAAGTGGATTCCACCAACACCTATGCCCGGGAGCACTTCGACGAACTCTCCGACGGTTCGCTGGTCGTAACTGACCACCAGACCGCCGGCCGCGGGCGCTGTGGCCGGGTCTGGCGCTCTGCTCCGGGCACCAGCATCGCCGCCACCGGGGTTTTCCGGAATTTATCCGCGGGTTTTCACGGCGGCTGTCTGGTCGGACTGGCGGCGCTCCGGGCAATACGCGAAGAACTTCCGGATCTGGATGTTTATTTCAAATGGCCTAACGACCTCTATATCGGCAACCGCAAACTGGCGGGCATTCTCTCCGAAGGCGTGATCTGCGGCGGACGGCTGGTCGGAACCGTCTCCGGCATCGGCATCAACGTCAATCAAACCGCCTCCGATCTGGAAAACGTCGGCCAGCCGGCGACCTCGCTGCGGGTGGCGGCAAATCGTGAAATTAATCTTGAAAAAATGGTTCAACAGCTGGCGAAATCGCTCTTTTGGTATTATATTGTATACGGGACTGATTCGACCGTAGTCCTGAACGAATGGAAAAAAGAGAACCGGCTGGTCGGCCGGGAGCTGGAATTTGTAACTCCGGCCGGTGAATCTTTCCGCGGAATATTTTCCGCTATCGCCGAGGATGGAGCGTTGTGTATGACCACTTCCGACGGCGGCGAAAAACGGTTCAATTGCGGTGACGTCAAGATCCTGTTGTGAAATCTTGTCACGGCGGGAGATTTTTTGTACAATCGGGTTTCATCCCGACAATAATTAATTCATAAGGGAAGCGTTATGAGCAACTGGGAACTTTTTTTAGCCGGCCTTAAACTGACCATCTTCGGCATGGGATGGGTCTACCTTTTCCTGGTCGTAATGATTATTTTCGTCAATCTGATGGAGAAGCTGCTGCGGCCGTTCAAGGATTTTCTCGAACCGGCACCCGCACCCGCCAAGCCGGCCCCCGCTGCCTCCGCCTCTTCCGATGACGCCGTACTCGCGGCAGTCGCCGCTGCCGCAGTGGAGATGGAACGCGGCAAATAACCCTGTCCGACGACTGGAAAAATTCCGGTCAACCGGAGATTTTCTGGAAACAGCGCATCTTATATATCTTTATACATAACATAATCAACTAACTTTAAAGGACTGAGAATGAAAAAAATCAAATTCATGGACTGCTCGTTCCGGGATGGTTTCCAGTCCCGGCTGGGCGCCCGGGTTCGCACCGAGGACTTCCTGCCGGCGCTCGAAGCGGCGGCCAAAGCCGGAATAACCCATTTTGAAATCGGCGGCGGCGCCCGTTTCCAGAGCCTCTACTTCTACTGCCAGGAGGACGCCTTCGACATGATGGATCGCTGCCGGGCCGTGGTCGGGCCGGATGTGAATCTTCAGACGCTGGCGCGCGGCGTGAACGTGGTCGGACTCTCCAGCCAGTCGAGCGACATCATCGACCTGCACGCCAAACTCTTCAAGAAGCACGGCATCACCACCATCCGCAACTTCGACGCGCTCAACGACGTGCGTAATCTTTCCGGTTCCGGACGCAGCATCCATAACGCCGGTCTCAAGCACCAGGTCACGGTCACGATGATGGGGCTTTCGCCGGATCTTCATGAAGCCTACGCCCATACGCCGAAGTTCTACGCCGACAGCCTCCGGGCCATCCTCGATGACGGCGTTCCCTTCGACAGCCTCGCCTTCAAGGATGCCAGCGGCACCAGCACCCCCGCGACCGTCTATGAGACGATCAAGCTGGCCCGCGAAATGATCGGCGCCGACAAGGAGATCCAGTTCCATACCCACGACACCGCCGGCATGGCCGTCAGCTGCAACATGGCCGCCATCGAAGCGGGCGCGGATGTGATCGACCTTGCGATGAGTCCGATGTCCGGCGGTACCTGCGAAGCCGATATCCTGGTGATGTACCAGCGGCTGCGCGGCACTGAATACACCCTTGATATCGAACCCAACCGCATTCTCGACGCTGAAAAGGTGTTCGAGGAATGCATGGACAAATACTTCATTCCGCCGGAATCCATGGAAGTTTCCCCCAAAATCATCTTCTCCCCGATGCCCGGCGGCGCGCTCACGGCCAATACTCAGATGATGCGCGACAACAAGTGCCTCGACAAATTCGAAGCCTGCATCGCCGAAATGCGCGAAGTGGTCGCCAAGGGCGGATTCGGCACCAGCGTGACGCCGGTGTCGCAGTTCTACTTCCAGCAGGCTTTCAGCAATGTGATGCAGGGACGCTGGAAACGCATCACCGACGGCTACGGCAAGATGGTGCTCGGCTATTTCGGCAAGACTCCGACGACCCCCGATCCCGAGATCGTCAAAATCGCCGCCGAACAGCTCAAACTCGAACCCACCACTGAACCGGTGGTGGTCCTCAATGACCGCGATCCCAAGCTCGGCATCAAACCCGCCACCGCGCAGCTGGAAGCTGCCGGTCTGCCGGTAACCGACGAGAATATCTTCATCGTCGCCGCCTGCGGTGAAAAGGGGCTCAACTTCCTCAAGGGCGACCGTCCCAACGGCATCCGCTACAAGGAGAATGCGGCTCCGGCCAAACCCGCCGCCTCCGCCGGTGTCTACACCGCCAACGTGGACGGCAAGAGCGTTCAGGTCGAAGTCGGTTCCGGAAACGGCGCCTACACCGCGACCGTCAACGGCCGGAAATTCAATGTGCAGCTGGCCGCCGGAACCGCGGCGCCCGCCGCTTCCGCCGCACCTGCCGCTTCCGGCAAGACCGTGGATTTCGCTTCTCCGCTGCCCGGCACTGTAATGAAGGTGCTCACTCAGGTTGGTGCCGAGGTTGCGGCCGGCGATGTGCTGATCGTCCTGGAAGCAATGAAGCAGGAATCCGAAATCACCGCCGATTCGGCGGGAATCGTGCGTTCGATCAACGTTGCGGTCGGCAACGTCGTCGCTGACGGCGATGTGCTGCTGACGCTGGAGCCGAGGTAAGACAATGCGGAAATTTCTGACTCTGCTTTTCGCCGCGTGTTTCACCGCGGCAGGATTCGCCGATACTCCGGTTGAGCCGAAAATCGCATCCGCCGCTGAGCCGGTTCTGACCGCCCTCCCAGCGGCCGGAAACAGTGCGGGGCTGACGCTGCCCGCCGACGCGGTCCGGGTTGAGGAGGCGAGCGACGACCTCTTCGGCATGTACAAGGACAAGACCGGACGCCGGTACCTCGTTTACGAGTGGGAAAAACCGGCCACGGTACTCAATTTCACCCTGCTCAAAGGAGGCAAACTCTCCCCCGGCAACGAGATCATGACCGTCAAACCCGAAGGCCGGAGCAAGGGTAAAGTCGAGAGCGCGATGTCGTTCAAGATCGAGCAGCTCAATCCCGAAGTCAAGAATGCCGCCACCCTGGTTCAGGGGATGGTGCTGGGATGCTTCCTGCCGACGGAGATCACTCACGACTCCATCGACAACGCCAATGCCGCCACCGGCACCCTGCCCGGCTGGGGAGAGGCCCTCTCCAACCTCTGGAAGAGCACCGGTATCTATGACATCTATCGTCAGACCTGCGAAAATCCCCGGAGCACCTGGATCCTCGGTATCGGCCGGGTGTTGATGATGGTGGTCGCACTGGTACTGATCTACCTGGCAATCGTCAAACAGTATGAACCGCTGCTGCTGCTGCCGATCGGTTTCGGCGCTCTGCTCGCGAACATCCCGCTGGCGAACATCTCCGGTGAAGCCGGTATCCAGGGATTGATCTACAACTTCGGTATCGAGAGCGGCGCTTTCCCGCTGATGATCTTCCTCGGCGTCGGCGCGATGACCGATTTCGGTCCGCTGATCGCCAATCCGAAAACCGCGCTGCTCGGCGGTGCGGCTCAGCTCGGCATCTTCGATGCGCTGCTCGGTGCGCTGGGGTTGACCATGCTCAACATCGGCATTGATTTCGACATCAAGGATGCTGCCTCCATCGGCATCATCGGCGGCGCCGACGGCCCGACGGCCATCTACCTCTGCAGCAAACTCTCGCCGAAACTGCTCGGCGCCGTCGCCGTGGCCGCTTACAGCTACATGGCGCTGGTACCGATCATTCAGCCGCCGATCATCAAGTTCCTGACCACGGAATCCGAGCGCAAAATCAAAATGAAGCAGCTGCGCAAGGTCAGCAAAATTGAGAAGATCTGCTTCCCGGTGCTGATCACGCTGCTCTGCGCGTTCCTGCTGCCCGATGCCGGTGCGCTGATCGGTATGTTGATGTTCGGTAACCTGATGCGCGAGTGCGGCGTCGTCGAACGCCTCAGTCAGACCGCTCAGAATGCATTGATCAACATCGTCACGATCTTCCTCGGTCTCGCGGTCGGTTCCAAACTTGCCGCCGATCAGTTCCTCTCCCCGCAGACGCTGGGTATTCTGGTGCTCGGAGCGGTGGCATTCTCGATCGGAACCGCCGGTGGAGTGCTCTTCGGCAAAATCATGAACCTCTTCAGCAAGACCAAGATCAACCCGATGATCGGCGCCGCCGGCGTCTCCGCGGTGCCGATGGCAGCCCGGGTGGTCAACAAGGTGGGATTGGAGAGCGATCCGCACAACTACCTGCTGATGCACGCGATGGGACCGAACGTCTCCGGCGTGATCGGTTCGGCGGTTGCCGCCGGTATCCTACTCAACTTCCTCAGCAAACTCTAATCTCAGATTGCTCGACAAAAATTCCGGGGTATGCTCAAAAGTGCATCCCCGGAATTTTTTTACCCTCCGCAACTTCAACCTGAGCGGTTACGGACGCAACAGGAAAAACTCCGCTTCTCCTCCGGAGACCCCCTCCTGGAAATTCACTCTGACCGAATCATCAGCGGTGACCTCAATTCCGGAAAATTCCCGCCACCGGCCGTCAAAGTCGAGTCGAAACCCGCGCCGGCAGCGGCAATTGTTGCATTCAAGTTGAAAACCCGCCCAGGGGTCCAGAGAGAGATTCATAAATCCGGTCAGTATGGTTCCATCCGCCGCATCCCCGCGAAAAATCCATGGATACACCCCATCCCCAAAGACGGCGATCTCCGCTTTCCCTCCCCGCAGGAAATTGAATACCTCACGCAACTGCGCCAGCCGCGCCGGAGACAGAAATCCGCAATTTCCGACGCTGCTTTGGTAGGCGAAGCCGTGTACCACCACCCGCCCTCCCAGGCGATTGGTAAAGGCGCTCATCAACGGGAACAGCCGCCTGCCGTCACAATCGACCAGCGAAGATACCACCTCCGCTCCTTCCGCCGGCGTCAACGCACCGACTGGAGCGTTGGGACCATATACCGGAATAAAGGCACTTACATAACGCTTCGGAGCACCGCCGAAACCGGGATGATGGATCTCCTCGGCGGCGGCGCGCGGGAGTTCCTCGGGGTGGCGGAGGGGAGCGACGTGCACAACTCCGATATCCGCGCCGAAACCGCGCTCAATCAATACCGCCGCCGCCTCGGCATCGAGAAACAATCCACGGCGCAGCAGCTCTCCGATGGCGTCGTCGTCCATCGTCCGGGGAAGCTGTCCGGAGAGCGCCGCCGCCATTCCAGCATCGTAGGTGGTGGAGATTCCGGCCGCTTCCAGCACCTTCATCATCCCGGTGCCCGGTTCCAGAAGCGACTGATAGTCATCCCCTTTACTCAACCGGGTGGCAAAGGCGTACCCGTCGCAGTGAAATAACCTCACTCCGCGATAAATCCTTGCTGAGGCCACCGCGGCGAGAGCGTCACAACGCGGTTTGAGTTCCGCAAGCATCCGGCTGTAGGCGGGTTCCACCGCCAGCGGCGTTCCGAAGTGATCAAACAGATTGAGCGCCGCGCCGTCACAACCGAGCGCGGCCGACATCAGAATTTCCATCCCGGTGACCAAAACGCTCTTGCTGTAACGGGTGTAGGGAATGTTTTCCACTTCGCTCAACTCGGTGGAATCCCCCAGCGCGGCCCGGGAAATCTTCAGGGACTCCTGCGAATAATAGAGTTCCCGCAGCGAACTCTCTTCGTAACAACCGAGCGTAGGTCGGTGAATCATCCGTTTGCCGCCGCGCCGAAACTCGAACGCCAGCTTATCCCAGTCGCGCCCTTCGGCGCAGTGGTTTCGCGGCCCGCTGGACATCAGCCCGATACGGGTATCGGAAGAGACCTCCTCAACGGTATCGATGATGAAGCGGCAGGTCTCCCGAATCACCGCATCATGCATCTTTAGATAGAGTCGCCGCCATGGATGGGGTTCACCGGGGCGGAATATCGCCTCCGTCACCTCCTCCCGACTGACCGGTCGTCCGACCAGTTGGGAGAAACGTTCGAGGTGAAGCGGGCAGAAGCAGCCGAATCCGGCGGCGCCGTGGTTGAACCCCCGGATATCATCCTCGATCCAGATAACCGCCGGCTTCAGTGCGGCATAACGGCGCCACACCGCGCGGAGATTCTCGCGCCACACCGGCGAAAGCGGACAGGCGCAGGTCAGGCTGCGATTGCCGTCACAATCAACCTGGGTGACAATTCCGGGCAGCTGTCCGGCAGCATCGCGCCCCCGATCGAGGTGGCCGACGGTAATCCACGGATTAATGGAAAAGGTCACACCGATCTGCGCCAGCATCTCTGCCAACCGTTTTAAGTTCGGCAGATAGTCCTCGATCCACGCCAGTTCCGGTTGTCCGTGGGAAAATTCCTCGGTATCAACTTTCACCACCAGCTCATCAATTCCGGCCGCGGGCAGAAATTCCCGCAGTTCCGCCAGATTTTCCTCGAAACTCCACGGCGGCAGCGTTCGCCGCAGCGCATAGCGAAATCTTCTCATCAATCACTCCATAAATCTGAACTGTAATCGTATTATCTGCCTATCGTCGACCTATTATTGACGTTCTCAACAACGCGCTATTACAACAGATGACACAAAAAAAGACACAACTGCGCAATTAGTATTTTTTTTGTTCCAGTGTATATTATAGTACATTGACGACACAGGTGCGCCGCTAACCGCGACAAAAAATAATACATTTACGCCAAAATGAACCCGGTTCCAATCCAACTAGACGAATCCTTCTGCTTTGCAGAAAAATCTTTTCCGATCGCCGTCGACGGCGGCGCCCGGATCGGCTTCGAACACCTGCCCCGGAACAAAAACTATACCTTTCTGCCGCACTGTCACGATTTTCTGGAAATAGTAATGGTCACCGGCGGACTGGCCACCCATTATATCGACGGCAAGGCCGCCCAGGTATCAAACGGAGACATGTTCATCATCCGGCCGGGAGTGGTGCACTGCTTCGACCACGAACGCGAATTGTCAATCTACAACCTCAGCTGCAATCTCAACGCTCTCGAACTTCCGTTCAATATGCTGCGGCGGATCCCCGGTTACAATCTGCTTTTCGGTGCCGAAATCGATCCCCGCCACGCCCCGGAATTTACCACCCGTCTCTCGCTTTCACGCGGGAAATTCTCTCATGCGGTCACCCTCATGGAGAAGCTCTTCTACGAACTGGTGTTTCACAGTCCCGGCTTCGAAGCGGCAGTACTGGCCCACCTGACCGAATTTCTCGTCTTCCTCGGGCGCAACTGTCGTCACGACTCCGGCAGTAACAGTTCGCTGCTGCCCCGCCTCGGCGAAGCGATCGCCAGAATGGAGAACGAATATCATCGTCCCCTGTCCATCAAGGAACTCGCCGAATGCGTCTGCTCATCCCCCCGCAATTTTCAGCGCGTTTTCCATCAGGCCACCGGGGTCTCCCCACTGGAATACCTCAACACCATCCGGTTGCGCCGCGCCGCTCATCTGCTCCGCGACCGCGACCTCTCGATCCTTGAAGTGGCGACAAGCTGCGGTTTCCGCAACGCCAGCTATTTCGCGAAAAAATTCCGGAAGGCCTTCGGAATAACGCCTCTGCGCTTCCGACAATCATGAGCAAGGGTTGAAAAATTCCATTTTCCGGTGTATATTCTTCACCATATGCGGAATACCTCATGTACCGCAAAGCAAAACGCGAAACCACCGTGAACAGGAGAAAAGATTATGAAAAAGTTGTTTCTGATTGCAGTTGTCGGGGTATGCGCTTCCCTCGGCGCCCTGGCGGACGGATGGGATTTCTTCTCGCTCTCATTCATGCCCGGCGTACCGTCAGATTCCGCCCTGCGCACGGTTTGCGGCGTCAAAATCGGGGCGCCGATTTCCACCGGTACCGCACCGGTATACGGCGTTGAAGCCGCGGTGTTCTGGGCCGGAACCGACGAAGTGGACGGCATTCAGTGTTCCTTTATCGGCACCAAGGGGAAAGCGGTGAGCGGTCTCCAGTTCGCGATCATCAATATCGCCGATTCCATGGCCGGCCTCCAACTCGGGATTGTCAACGTCGCCGATACCGAGTCTTTCCAGATCGGACTGATCAACGTGATCAAGGACAGCCCGATCCCCTTCCTTCCCATCATCAACGCCCGTTTTTAGCCGCAGCAGTCAAAGGATGAGCAAACCATGAAAAAGTTTATCTCCATCGCCATTCTCGCCCTCATCACCATTTCGCTGGTTTCCGCTGCCGAAACCGCACCGGTGGAGCCCAAGGTCACTTCCGCTTCCGAAAAGCGTGTCTACGACGACTGGACGATCCTTCAGATCGTCTTCTTCCCCAAGGCGCCATCCGCCTCCTGGAACTCCAACGTCTACGGTATCAAGACCGGTTGGCCGATCTCCTGCGGTATCGGGCGCGTATTCGGCCTTGAAGCCTCCTGGCTCTACTCCGGCACCAGCATCATCAAGGGACTTCAAGCCTGCTGGATCTGCTGCAAAGCCAACGCTCTCGATGGCATCCAGGCCTCGCTGATCGCCTGCATCAACGTCGACGGCATGTTCAACGGCCTTCAGGCCAGTCTTTACAGCCAGACCGACGATCTCAACGGAGCCCAGGGCGGATTGGTCAGCATCGCCGGCGATGTCAACGGTCTTCAGGCGGGACTGGCCTTCTGCCTCGCCGATGAAGTCAACGGCTTCCAGGCCTCCGCGGTCAGCATCGCCCGCGGCAAACTCAACGGCATTCAGTGCAACCTGTACGGTCAGGTCGCCGACAGCAGCGGGATTCAGTTCGGCGTCGTCAATGTCTCCGGCGGCAAGGGTATCCAGTTCGGCGCGATCAACATCATGAAGGATGCGTGGATCCCCGTATTTCCGATCCTGAACTTCGCTTTCTAAGCTGACGACGCGGAGTGAACCATGTCCGAACCGGAGGTCGATCCGAAAATAAAGCTCGCCCTGGAACTCGCCGAACACAATGCGGTACCGGACTATCCTGATTACCGCAAGGGGGTTCTGGGCGCAGTCGCCGGGGCGGTATTGTTCACCCTCGGAACCCTGGTCGTTTCACTGCTGCTCACCTTGATAAGAAGCAACGTCGACGCGGGATCCGGCGGAATGCCCCTCTGGTCCATCATCGGGATGGCAGTGCTCGGCGCATTTCTCGGCGGCACCTATTTCGCGCTGCGCCCGCCGATCGGCAGATGAAGCTGCAATTCTGTGCCGGAACCTTGATGCTTGACAATCCCGCGGCCGTCGTTCTGCCGACGGCGGCCGCGGTTTTTTTTCGCCCCGACCAGAGAACCGGCAACCTGCGTGCCCGCGGCTGTGATTACGCCGGAATCGTCCTCGCACTGCGGATGGCGGGAATCGATTTTCAGGATGAAGCGCGGCAGTTCCGCCCGCTCGACCAGCTGAAATTACGGGTGCCGATCCGGCCTCGTCCCCACCAGAGCGCGGCACTCGAAGCCTGGCGCAACGCCGGTTACCGGGGAATAGCCGCCCTGCCGACCGGAAGCGGCAAAACCATTCTTGCGGTAATGGCGATCGCCGCCTTGAAGCGTCCCGCCATCATCCTTGCCCCAACCATCGATCTCGTGGTGCAATGGGTTTCGACCCTCGAACGTTTCTTCAATCTCCCCATCGGCATGCTCGGCGGCGGCGAACACCGGATCGAAGAAATCACAGTCAGCACCTATGATTCGGCCCAGATCCACATGGAG
>CAKUKT010000019.1 GCA_934663655.1 uncultured Victivallaceae bacterium | reverse complement strand
CCCGTCCGGTGCCAATGCACCTATCTCAACGCCGTCAACACCGGCATTGCGACAAAACTCTATATCGGAAATCATTGTCCTGACTTCGGACGGGGAATAGACGAAACTCCCCTCCCTCGGACGGATGAGGACATTGACCTTGATGCGCGGAATAACGGTGCCCGACGCGGCAGCTACAGCTTCAGCTATCAGGCCCCGACTGGGCGTCACGCCGCCGCAACTGATTGCAGAACAAAGCTCCACGCGAATGGCGCCACCTTCATAAGCTTCCACGACATCCTCCACGGATGTGCAACAGACTTCGATTTTCCTCATTTTTCCTCAGATTGTGGTCATAAAGATAACAATTACAGATGAAATGACGCGGAAATTTATTACATTTGAGGGAACATTGAAGAAAGAGATATGAGGGAATTTGTGCCTGCACTTGATTCGGAATACATCATCGACGGAGCCAGAATGGAACTGACCCCGAGGCAGATATTGGAAGAAGCTGTCGGAGAATTTCATAGAAGTCATCCGGCTGCAAACCTAGAACACGATGATTATCAGACAGATACAGATAAGTCTACTGGAACGGCCGCTGAGCCGCTGATCGACGATCGTGAAGCGCGGCGCCGGTTGGTTTTCGGCCTGCGCCTTCATCTCCGCCAGCAGAAATTTGCCGTTGCGGACATTGAAAAGCGATTCCGCCGACGGCGTCGCCGAACCGAGTATCACCGCCGCGTTTTCAAACTTCGCCCGCATTACTGCGACGTCACGGGCATGATAACGTGGCGCTTCCGACTGCTTGTAGGTCGATTCGTGCTCCTCGTCGACCACGATCAACCCGAGATTGCGGAAGGGCGCGAACAGTGCCGACCGTGCGCCGATGGCGATTTTCACCGCTCCCGAGTTGATCCGGTTCCATTCGTCGAAACGTTCACCTTCGGAGAGACGGCTGTGCAACACACTCAGGTCATCCCCGAAACGCGCCCGGAAACGGCGCACCGTCTGCGGAGTGAGCGAAATTTCCGGCACCAGCACAATTGCACTGCGCCCGCTCTCCACCACCCGCGAAATCGCCCGCAGGTACACCTCCGTTTTACCGCTGTTGGTCACCCCGTGCAGCAGCAGCACCCGCGAGGCGGTGCGGCCGGCGAGAATATCTTCAAACTGCGACAGCGCACGCCGTTGCTCCGCTGTCGGTTCCGGCGGCTCTGAACGGATTATCGCCGCCTCGCCGAAAATGTCCCGGCGGACGATCTCCTCGCTGACCCCGACCAGACCGTGCTTGATTAATGTCCGGAGCGCCGAGTCACTGAATTCCGGCAGCAGCCGCAGCGTTTCCAGCGGCGCAGCGCGTTCGGTGAGCAACCGCCGGATGATTTCCGAACGCTGGCGGGCCGAAGATTTTTCCGCATTTTCAAGCAGGAAGTTCTCCGCTGCCGCAGTGTCGTTCAGGTGGTAGAGCTTGCGCACCCGGGGGCGGATCTTCCCGCTTCTGACCGCGGCGGGCAGCAGCGTCCGGATCGCCTGTTCCTGGCTGCAGCAGTAATATTCGGCCATCCAGCGGCCGAGGCGGACGAGATGTTCGGGTACGGATTCGCGCCGCGGTGAGAAGCCGATCATCTCCCGGAGTTTTCCCGGATAGTCGCTCTGTTCCGTCAGCGCCAGCACGTAACCGGAACGACGGGAACGGCCGAACGGAACTTCCACCGCGCTGCCGACCGCGATGGAGGCGGCCATCGCCTCCGGCACGAGGTAGTCGAACTCCTGATCGAGCGAGACGTCGGTTATAACTTTGGCAATCAAATTTTCTGCTTTCCACTTGCTGACCGGAGAGGCGGGACGCGGACCACCGCCCGACGCCCGTTTCCCCCCCCCGGAAATCACGATTTCCGGGCCTGAAAAATCTTCTTGAGGTAACGGCCGGTGTGCGAACCGGGAATTTCGGCCACCTCCTCCGGGGTGCCGGTGGCGATGACCCGACCGCCGTCGTCGCCGCCCTCCGGCCCGAGATCGATGATATGATCGGCGGTTTTGATCACGTCAAGGTTGTGTTCGATCACGATCACGGTGTTCCCGAGGTCGCGGAGCCGGAACAGCACTTTGAGCAGCTGATCGATGTCCGCCAGGTGCAGACCGGTCGTCGGTTCGTCGAGAATGTAAACCGTGTGGCCGCGCGGGATGCGCGCCAGTTCGGTGGCCAGTTTCACCCGCTGCGCCTCTCCTCCCGAGAGCGTGGTCGCCGGCTGGCCGAGCATGATGTAACCGAGTCCGACCTCCTGAAGGGTTTTGAACTTCCGGGCCAGCGACGGTATCGGAGAAAAGAGTTCCACCGCCTGATCGACCGTGAGATCGAGGATATCGGCAATACTGCGCCCCTTGTAGCGAACGGTCAGCGTCTCCGAATTGAAACGGCGCCCCCCGCAGGCGGAACACTCCACATAGACGTCGGAGAGAAACTGCATCTCGATTTTCCGGATCCCGTCGCCGCGGCACTCCTCGCAGCGGCCGCCCTTCACGTTGAAGCTGAACCGCCCCGGACCGTAACCGCGTACTTTGGATTCCGGCAGTTCGGAAAAAAGTTTACGGATTCCTCCAAACGCATCGGTATAGGTCGCCGGATTGGAGCGCGGAGTCCTTCCGATCGGACTCTGATCGATCACAATCGCCTTGTCCACCGCCTCCAGCCCTTCCACCCCGTCGCACGGACCGGGAGGCAGGTCGTTGATTCCCTGGGCGGCGTTGAGCGCCCGAACCAGTATCCCGTTGATCAGCGAACTTTTGCCCGAACCCGAAACTCCGGTCACGCAGGTGAAGGCGCCGAGCGGAATTTCAACGTCGATATCTTTGAGATTGTTCAGTTTCGCACCCCGGATCGTGAGTTTTCTGCCGTTGCCGGCGGCACGTCGGGAGGGAATGGCGATCTCGCGTTTCCCGGTCAGAAAATCAGCGGTAAGCGACTTCGGAAATCTGCCGAGTTCCGCCGGCGGGCCGGCCGCCACCACTTCGCCGCCGCCGGTTCCGGCTCCGGGACCGAGGTCGATCACGTAGTCGGCGCGGTTGATGGTGTCGAGATCATGTTCGACGACGATCACGGTGTTCCCGAGGTCACGCAGCCGGGCCAGCGTGTCGAGCAGCCGGTCGTTGTCGCGCTGGTGAAGTCCGATCGAGGGTTCGTCAAGGATGTACAGCACCCCCATCAGCCCGCAGCCGAGCTGCGTCGCCAGCCGGATTCGCTGGGCTTCACCCCCCGAGAGCGTCGAACTCACCCGGTCGAGGGTGAGATAATTCAACCCGACGTCGCGCAGAAAGGCGAGGCGGCCGCAGATTTCGCGGAGCACCTCCCGGGAGATCTTCTGCTCCTCGGCGGTGAGTTCGAGCGAGGAGGCGAACTGTAAGGCGCGTTCGACGCTCAGCGCGTTGAACTGCGCGATCGACAGCCCCCCGACGGTTACCGCCAGACTCACGGGATTGAGGCGGGCGCCGCCGCAGGCCGGGCACCGCCGCGGGCTGAGATAGGAACTCAACCGTTCGCGGACCGAATCGGAATCGGTTTCGACCATCCGCCGGCGGAGGTTTTCCAGCACCCCCTCAAAGGGTTTGCTCCAGCGGTATTTTTTTCCGTGCATGTAGTAATCGAACTCCACCGCCTCCTCGCCGGTACCGTAGAGAACAATATTCTGCAGCCGTTCCGGAAGTTCCCGGAACGGCGTGGTGAGCAACTCCGGCTCGCCGAGCCACTCCGCCAGCTTGCGCAGCATGATGTTGTAATAGATTATCAGATGGCGCGGTCCGCGCCTCCAGCCCGGAATTGCCCCGTTTTTGATCGACAGCGACGGATCGGGGATAACCTTGGCGGGGTCCATGAATTGTTCAATGCCGAGGCCGTTGCAGACCGGGCAGGCCCCGTAGGGCGCGTTGAAGGAAAAGTTCCGCGGCAGCAGTTCTCCGCACGATATCCCGCACTCCACACAGGCGAGCTTTTCACTGAACTTCTCCTCGCTGAACTCGGCGTTCTCTCCTTCGAGCAGGACCGTCAATATGCCGTCGCCATGGCGCAACGCCAGTTCGACCGAATCGGTCAGGCGGGACAGATCGGTTTTGCCGGTCACCAGACGGTCCACCACCGCTTCAATGGTGTGGCGGCGGGTTTTGGCCAACTGGGGAATTTCATCTTCGAGCACCCGGATTTCGCCGTCCACCCGCGCGCGGACGAAGCCGTCGGAGAGGATCTTTTCAAAGACATCCCGGTGCTCGCCTTTGCGTCCGGAAACCAGCGGGGCCAGCAGGGTCATCCGGCTGCCCGGGGCAAGTTTCATCAGGCGTTCGCTGATCGCCTGGGCCGACTGCCCCGCCAGCGGCCTGCCGCATTGAGGACAGTGGGGGTGGCCGATATGAGCGTAAAGCAGCCGCAGGTAATCGTAGATCTCGGTGATGGTGGCTACCGTCGAACGCGGAGTGCCGCCGCCGGTACGTTGTTCGATGGCGATGGCGGGGGAGAGGCCGTCGATGTGTTCGACGCGGGGTTTCTGCAGCCGGTCAAGGAACTGACGCGCGTAGGCGGACAGGCTTTCCACATAACGCCGCTGCCCTTCGGCGTAAAGGGTGTCAAAGGCCAGTGACGATTTGCCGGAACCGGAGAGTCCGGTGATCACCACCAGCCGGTTGCGGGGAATTTCCACATCGATATTTTTGAGATTGTGCTGTGACGCACCGCGAATGATGATATTGTCCTGCATTTTTCATCCTGTAATCTGACAAAAGGATAATATAGCCCCGCTTTGAAAAATTTCACCCCCGGCAGGTACATCGAAAATTATCCGAACGCGTTTTTCCCCCGGCGCAGATTTGTCGGCGGCGAGAATATTCATTTATCCGGAACATTTCAAAAAAAGCGATTAGGTTAAATTTTTGTCGATACTGCTATGGACAATCAAACTGATTTGACTATAATATTTAATAAAACAATCAACGATATCCAATCAGAACCCGGAGATTGCGATGAGAAAACCAGATTTTGAAAATTTGTTGAAAGTATTAAATCGCGAACGACCCGACCGGCCGACTCTGTTTGAATTGTTCCTCAACCCCGATCTGAACCGGCAGCTCACCGGCGTTGTCCCCCAGGGCGAAGCGGCCGAACGTCAGAATCATATCGATTCCTTCGCCGCCGCCGGTTACGATTATGCCACCATGAGTGTGCCGGGATTCTGCTTCAAGCGAACCGAACGCAAGCGTGAACATTCAGTGTCGATCAACGATGGCGCGCTGATCTTCAACGAGGCCGACTTCGACTCCTACGTCTGGCCGGAGTTCCGGCGCGAGCAGTTCGACCAGCTCAAGCAGATGCGGGTTCCCGCCGGAATGAAGCTGGCGATATTCACTCCCGACGGCCTGCTGGAGAACTCCATCGCGCTGATGGGCTACGACAACCTGTGTCTGAATTTGTTCGATAATCCCGAACTGGTCCGGCGGGTGGTCGACAAGGTCGGCGAAACCCTCCTGGCCTACTATGACTGGGCGCTCGACTACGACTGCATCGGCGCGGCGATCTGCAATGACGACTGGGGATTCAACTCCATGCCGCTGCTCGATCCCGCCACCATGCGCGAACTCATTGTCCCCTGGAACTGTAAATTCATCGAATTGATTCATTCCAAGGGCAGACCCGCCATCCAGCACGCCTGCGGCAATATTTATGATTGCGGACTCATGGAGGATGTCATCGAAGTCTGCAAATTCGATGCTCATCATTCGTTCGAGGACAAAATCCTGCCGATCGAGGAGGCTTATCCCCGTTATCACCGCCGGATTGCGCTTCTGGGAGGTGTTGATGTTGACTTCCTCTGCCGTGCGACCCCGGAAAAGATTACCGAAAGATGCAATGCCCTCCTCGACATGTGCGAGGAATCCGGCGCCTATGCGCTCGGTTCCGGCAACAGTATTCCCGATTACGTGCCGAGTGAAAATTATTTCGCCATGATCAAAACGGTTCTGGATCGTAATTAACACTGCCGGAAAGGAGGATCATCACCGCCGTTGTGCTCGCGATTTGTAGCAAGTCTTGTATGTCATCAGACGATTTGAGCCAGGAAAAACATTTGAGACATTAAGGAGCTGGGAATGAAAAAAGGTTTTACGCTGATTGAACTGCTGGTGGTGATCGCGATTATCGCCATCCTCGCCGCCATGCTGATGCCGGCGCTGAGCCGGGCCAGACAGAGTGCCAAGCAGGCCAGCTGTGTCGGCCGTCAGAAAGAGATCGGCATGCTTTTTTCCTTTTATTCGATGAATCATCGGGATTACGTGCCGGTCGGCTATTACGAGATGGAAGCCTGGCAGATGAACGACTGGCGCCGTCTGCTGATGGAGGCGCAGATTGGTGGCGGCACCAATGTCAATCCATCGATCTTCGACTGTCCGGCTTCGCTCGCCAGATCCGCCGCCGAGGCGTGGAGCGTTCACAAGAACCTCAGCGACACCTGGGGGTCCATCGGCGTCATGCGCTATTACAAAACTGGGTATCTTCCCAACAACCGGCTTTCCGACGGCGTCAATGCGCTGCTGATTTCCTCGTGGCGCAAGCCTGCGGCCAGCATTCACACCGCCGACGCGGTTTATGTTTCGCCGATCTCCTATCCGAGCATCGAGAATTACCCGGCGGAGGGAAAGATCGCCGGATCCAATCTGATCGTGCCGCCGGATGACTTCGGAACCTACAGCGGGAATCCGCGTTTCGCTCAGCGGCATGGTCGGACCACCGCGCTCTTTTTCGACGGCCACGTCGAAAACCTCGACACGCAGAAACTGGATACCGACCGCGCCTACGGCGAGGGAACCGATTGCCTGTGGGATGGATTCTAAGCTGACTGTTTCCGGTAGCCATGATGAAATATCCCGTACTCAAAATTGCGTCGGTGATAATACCGGCGGCTTTGCTGGCCGCTGCCGCGTTCTGGGTATCGGGTATGTCAGAAGACGGGAGGCCCGTTCCGGCGGAGGAGGTCACCGAAATCTCCTTCATGGGCAGCGGCCCGGTCGCCGGTCCACTTGACGATGCGATCAAAGAGTTTGAGCGCTTAAGCCGGTTGCGCCATCAGGAGGATCCCTCCTACCCGATATACAAAGTGGTTTCCGGGCAGACTGCGGCGCGCGACCGGACTCAGGATCCGACGCGGTTTCTGCTCAGTGTGGTCGGGGGGATGCCGCCGGACGTGGTGGCGTTTGACCGTTTCGCCCTCTGCCAGTGGGTGGATCTGGGCGCATTTGAACCGCTGGACCGCTTCATCGCGGCGGACCGGTTCGCCTGGCAGGCGTGGCAGGATGGCCGTTCTCCCCGGGAACCGTGGCCTGGAGCGGGACCGCGTCACCGCCGGGCCCGTTTTGCCGCGCCGGTTGACCCGGTGGATCCGGCAAGTTTCTATCCGGCCGCCTGGGCGGAGACGGTTTACCGGAATCAGGTTTACGGGGTGCCGCTGTCGATTGAGAGCCGGGCGCTGCTGTACAACAAGGATCTGCTGATCCGGCACGGCTTTGTCGATGAGAACGGGGAGGCGCGGCCGCCGCGCGACTACGCGGAACTCGAACGTATGGCGCTGGCGATGACCGAGGTCGATGAACGCGGCCGGACTGTGACGATGGGTTTCATTCCCAATTACGGCAACTCCTGGCTTTATCTTTACGGCTGGCAGCATGGTGCGACCTTTCTCTCCGCGGACGGGAAAACCGTGACGCTGCACGAGCGTCCGGTGGTTGAGGCGCTGGACTTTGTGGTCAGTCTGTACGATCAACTGGGAGGGGCGAGGGCGGTATATGCGTTTCAGTCCTCGTTTCAGGTCGGCGATCTGGACCCCTTCCTGACCGGCAAGGTGGCGATGAAAATCGACGGCGCCTGGGCGGTGAACAACATCGCATTGTCGGGTACCTCCGTTCGGTTCGGGGTGGCGCCCGCGCCGATGCCGCGAGCGGGAGAGGAGCCGGTGTCGTGGGTGAGCGGCTGGTGTTACGCGATTCCCTCCACCAGCCGGAACAAGCAGGGGGCGTGGGAACTGATCCGTTTTCTCAACAGCCGTTATTCGGCGCTGCTCTATGCCGAGTCGGAACGGTTTCAATTCGAAGCGCAGGGGCGGAACTACCTGCCTTATCAGCTGCCGCGCCGGGATGTCAATCGCGAGATTTCGGAACTCTATTTGAATAACAACCCCCGGATCCCCCGGCAGATCGCCGAAGGACGCGCGGTTTTTGACGAGTTGCTGGAGAAGAGTTTTTACCGTCCGGTGACTCCGGTGGGGCAGAAACTCTGGCAGGCGCAGGTCGATGCGATGGAGGAGGCGATCTTTCACAAGAAGAGTTCCGGGGAGGCGCTGGCTTATCATGCCGGACTGGTGCAGAGGGAGCTTGATGCGCGGCTGCGCGAGCACCGGCGCGACGGGGTTAAGGTGAACTGGTTCTGGACGATGAGCGGTTATGTGGCGCTGCTCGCGGCGACGGTTGCGGGAATTGCGTTGCTGGAATATCGGCGACGGCGGCGGCCGCACGCGGCTTATCGGGCGAATCGCTGGTACGAGGGGGTCTGCTGCATTCTGCCCTGGGCGATCGGATTTATGCTTTTCACCGGGGGGCCGATCTTCTTTTCGATCGTCATCAGTTTCTGTAAATATGATATTCTGAATGAGGCGGTGGTTTCCGGGGTGGAGAACTACCGGTTCATGTTCCGCGACGATGAATTGTTCGGCACGGCGTTGTGGAATACCGCTTACATGGTGATCGGGGTCCCGCTCGGCATTGTGGCGGGACTGGCGATGGCGCTGCTGCTGAACTGCCGGGTCCGGGGTGTCGCGCTGTGGAGAACCTGTTTCTATCTGCCGTCGATTGTGCCGGCGGTGGCGGCAAGTCTGCTGTGGATCTGGATTTTCAATCCGCAGTTCGGATTGATCAATTCGCTGCTGGCGTTATTCGGCGTGCACGGTCCGAACTGGCTGCAGGATGAGAATACCAGCAAAATCGCCCTGATCATAATGGGATTGTGGAGTTCCGGAGGGGGGCTGGTGATCTGGTTGGCCGGGCTGAAGAACATCAATCCGGTCTACTACGAGGCCGCGCAGCTCGATGGCGCGGGGCCGGTGCGGAGTTTCTTTGCGATCACGCTGCCGATGTTGTCGCCGTACATCTTCTTCAACTTCATCATCGGTCTGATCGGGGTGTTTCAGATTTTCACCCAGGCGTTTATCATGACGCAGGGAGGCCCGGTCAGTTCCACCCTGTTTTACGCCTACCACATCTTCAATCAGGCGTTCCGCTATCTGAACATGGGTTATGCGGCGGCGCTGTCGTGGATTCTGTTTGCAATTGTGCTGGTGCTGACGCTTATTCAGTTGAAGCTCTCCCGACGGTGGGTCTATTATGAAGAGTAGGGCATTTTTTCTCTATACGTTACTGATTGCGGGGTCGCTGCTTTTCATGCTGCCGCTGCTGTGGATGCTGTTGTGCAGCCTGAAGACCGACCGGGAACTCTTCTCCGAGGATCCGCTCGCGTTGCCGGCGTTTCCGGCGGAAGTGGTCAAATCGCCCTGGCTGGAGGCGGGCGGTGCAGAATCCGGCGGGGAACGGTTGATGCCGCTGGTGGCGTCGCATCCGAATTTCGCCGCCTGGCAACGGAGTTCGGAATTTGGAGGTGACGAAGCGCAGGCGCAGATCATGCTGCGGCAGCTGGCGAACCGGCTCGCTCGTCTGATCCGACCCGGGCAGGAGGAGGCGGCGTTGCGTCGGCTCATCGACGAATACTATTCGCCGGAATTGAACCGCGAAATTGAAGCTCAACAGCGGCGCGCATTCCGGCTCGGAGTGGTGCGGGTACGCGACAATGAACTCAACGAGGCGGCTGTTCCGGTGCGGTTCACCGCCGGTTCGCCGCAGGTCAAGGTGGAGGAGGAGGGGGAATACCGGCTGATCCGGTACGATTTCAGCGGGGAGGAGCTCCGGCCGTTTGAGTTGACTGCGATGCTGGAACTGCCGTTCAATGCGGCCGATCTTGTGAATGTGCAGCTGCCGGTCTCGCTGGACAACTCCTTTCACCGGCTCTACTTCGAACTTGAACACAACGGGGTACGTTATGTTTCGAAGCGGGCGGAGTCGCTGGGAATTTTTCAGACGCCGTGGCGGACCTTTGTGCTGCAGGAGTTCGGGGAGGACGACCTCAGCAACAAGCCGAAAACCTGGACGCTGATCGAACCGGTTGAAACCGGCGCCGCCTTCGATCATGGCCCCCGGCACTGCCGGCTCACCGTGCGTCTTGAACCGGCGTCGCGGATGACCGCTGCGTTCGACAAATACGCCAACAACTACCGGTTGATTTTCGACAACATTCCGCTGGGGAGATACTTATGGAACAGTCTGATTCTGGTGGTGCTGAATGTGGTCGGAATGTTGTTCTCGTGTTCGCTAAGCGCCTATGCGCTCACCCGGCTCGACTGGCCGGGGCGGAAGCTGTGCACGATTCTGATGCTTTCGACGATGATGGTGCCCACTCAGGTGCTGATGATTCCCAATTTTTTGATTATGAAGCATCTCGGTTTTTATAACACGCTGTTTCCGCTCTGGGTGGTGAGTTTCACCGGCAGTGCGTTCAATATCTTTCTGCTGATGCAGTTCATGAAGGGGATTCCGCGGGATCTTGAGGATGCCGGGCGAATTGACGGCTGTAATTTCCTGCAGAGTTATTATCATATTATTCTGCCGCAGCTGAAGATGCCGCTGTGTGCGGTGACGCTCTTTACTTTCATTGCGGTGTGGAATGACTTCATGGGGCCGTTGATCTATCTTAACGACCAGCGTCTTTATCCGCTTTCACTGGGGCTTTACGCGCTCAACGTGCAGATGGAGTCCGGGTTCGGACTGATGATGGCCGGTTCGCTGTTGATGACCCTGCCGGTGATCGTACTCTTTTTATTCACCCAGAAATATTTTATCTCCGGGATCACCATGTCGGGTTTGAAGTGACCGGTTTAACCGGGCCGGCCCGGTTGTCGTGAAAAATTTGGTTTTCAGCATGACTGTCAGTAGAACAGAATTTATTTGAAAGGATGCGCACCTATGATGAAGTACGACTGCGGGGAGGGAATTGACCGCAACTTTATTGTGGCCGAGACCGGGTTCGACATCTCCGCCCAGGGGAAGGGGGAGGCGATCTTCTGTCTGGGCAACGGTCGGATGGGGGTTCGTTCGGCGACCGAGGAGAACTACCGCAATCAAACCCGCGGGATGTTCATCGTCGGCACCTTCAACCGTTTTGCTCCGGGAGAGTTCAACGAACTGCCGAACTGCGCCGATTTGATCGAAGCGGAGATTAAACTTGACGGTGTGGAGTTCGATTTGAGCGCCGGTACCGTCAGGGAGTACCGCCGTCAGCTCAATCTGCGGACCGGGGAATTGACGCGCCGGGTCGACTTCATCTCCGCGACCGGTGCCGAATATGAACTGTGCTTCCGGCGTTTTGTCTCGCTGGACAACCTGAGGCTGATCGGTCAGGAGATCCGCATCGTCCCGAAGCAGGCCGCCCTCATTTCGATTCTTTCCGGCATCAACGGCCGGATGACCAACAGCGGCGTACAGCACTTCGAGGAGCTGAACAACCGGATTTTCGATCGCGACATCATGCAGAGTTTCTACCGCACCAACCATTCCGGAGTCGATTTCATCTACACCTGCAACTCCCGGATGACGGTTGACGGAGCTGGGGCCGAAGAGTTCTTTTACAGCGGTGGGCGCCGCCACAACAAACACGGAATTCAGGCTCAGGTCGCCGCCGGCGCAGAGCTGGTGTGGACGAAGTTCTCCACCGTCGTCACCTCCCGGGATCCGGAATTTCGGGACGGTGGCTTTGATACCAAAAGCGCCGGCAGCCGGGCGCTGGAGGAGATGCGGCAGTTGCGGCGGCTGGATTTCCAGACGCTGCTCGACGCCAGCGCCGCCCGCTGGCAGGAGCGCTGGGAAGCGATGGATGTCCACATCGACGGGGATGATTATTCCCAGCTGGCGATCCGTTTCGCCGAATATCATGTGAATATCATGGCGCCGGTTCACGACGACCGGTGCAGCATCGGTGCGAAGGGTTTGTCGGGCGAAGGTTATTTCGGCCATGCGTTCTGGGACAATGAGATCTTCATTTTCCCGTTTTTCATCTACACCTTCCCCGCGTTTGCCGCCGCGCTGCTGCGGTACCGTTACAACACTCTGCCGGGGGCCCGGCGCAAGGCGGCGGCCAACGGATATTCCGGTGCGATGTATCCGTGGGAATCGGCGGAGACCGGCGAAGAGGAGACGCCGCAGTATGCCGGTGTCAATCCGCATACCGGACTGCCCTATCGGATCTGGACGGGAGATATTGAGATTCACATCACCAGTGACGTGGCGTTCTGCATCTGGGAATATTTCCAGACCACCGGCGACCGGGAATTTATGGAACGTTACGGCTATGAGGTGATCTTTTCCGCCGCGGAATTCTGGAGCAGCCGGCTGGAATGGAATGAGGCCGCCGGGCGTTACGAAATCACCGATGTCATCGGTCCGGACGAATACAAGGAGCATATCGACAACAACGCCTTTACGAACTACTTTGCCCACTGGACGATCAGCCGGGCGATCGAATATGTCCACGAACTTTCCGACTCCGGAGCGCCGTTCTGGCGGGAGCTGGACGCGCGGCTCGAACTCACCCGGAAGTGCGTCCGCTGGAGCGAACAGCTGCCGCTGATCTATCTGCCGCAGCCCCGGAAGGACGGGGTGATTCCGCAGGACGACACCTATTTGAGCCTGCGCGAGATCGATCTTGCGCCGTACAAGAATCAGGAGCGGGTCGGATTGATCTATTCTCACTACAGCCCGGAGGAGATCAGCAGGATTCAGGTTTCCAAGCAGGCGGATATTCTGGTGCTGTTCTACTTGCTGGAGGATCGTTTCAGCCGGGAGGTGAAGATCGCCAACTGGAACTATTACGAACCGAGAACCGTGCACGACTCCTCGCTGTCGCTGTCGACGCATTGCATTCTGGCCTGTGACACCGGCCGCTTCGATCTGGCGTGGCGGTTGTTCCGGCAGGCGGCGGATATTGATCTTGGTCCGGACATGCATTCCAGTGATTACGGGATTCACGCCGCCAGTCTGGGCGGCATCTGGCAGTGTGTGGTCTGCGGGTTCGGCGGGGTTCGGATGCTCAACGGGAAGTTGCGGATCAATCCTTCTCTGCCGGAGAAGTGGCGGAGGCTGGAATTTTTCATCAACTGGCAGGGCGACCGCCTGCGGGTTTCGGTGGATCGGGAGCATACCACGGTGAAAAAGCTGACCAGCCGTAATTCGGCGCTGGAACTGGAGGTGTGCGGCCGCCGGGTTGAACTTGTCGACGAGGTACGGATATGATACGCGGGGTGATTTTTGATCTTGACGGGATACTCACCGATACGGCGGAACTCCATTACCGGGCCTGGAAGAAGCTGGCGGACGAGGAAGGCTGGCCCTTTGACCGCCGCATCAACGAACGGTTGCGCGGAGTCTCGCGCCGGGCGTCGCTGGAGATCATTCTGGATGGACGGAGGATTCCGGAGGAGCAGATGGTCGCGTGTATGGAGCGTAAAAACCGCTACTATCAGGAGATGCTCGACTCGATATCTCCGGCTGATCTCTATCCCGGGGTTCGGGAAACCATCCGGTTTCTGAAAGCCCACCGGGTGCGGATCGGAGTGGGGTCGGCCAGTCGCAATGCGCCGCGGATTCTGCGGCAGCTGCAGATTGCAGAATGTTTTGATTTCATCGGTGACGGAGGAATGGTTGACCGTACCAAGCCCGAGGCGGATATTTTTGTGTTTGTCGCCGGTGCGCTCGGGGTGCCGGTCAGCGAATGTCTGGTTGTCGAAGACGCTGAAGCCGGAATCGCCGCAGCCCGGGTATGCGGTATGCACACCATCGGTATTGGTCCGCGGGAACGGGTCGGCGCCGCCGAACATCGTTATGATTGTATCGGAGATATCGATTGGGAAAATATTATCATTGGCGAGGTGAATCATGCGTAATTCACGTCTGTTTCTCTCCGGAGCCCTTCTGTTCTGCGCCGGTGTGGCGGTTCCGGCTGATGATGATCCTGTCGGCCGGTTGAAACCGGTCGCCTGGTACGATGCCGCCGCCGCCGACACGCTGAGCGGCCGGGGGGGGCGGGTCGGGGAATGGCGTGACCGTTCCGGCAACCATCATGCGCTGAAGGTGCCGGAAGGCTTCACCGGTCCGGCGGTGCAGCCGGGGGCGATCGGCGGGCGGAATGCGTTGCGTTTCAACGGTAAGAGTGACTGTCTGGTAACCGCGCTGACCCCGGCGGTCGGTAAGTCGCCCCGGACGACCTTTGCGGTGGTTCGACCGGTGGCCCATGCTGGGCGCAGTCATATTTATCTGTATGGTTCGCCCGTGGACGGCGGTTGTTACGGAGTCGGTTACGAAGGCGGCTGTTATCAGCTGATCTACTGGAACCGCTTCGGGGTCACCGGACAGATGCTCAGTACGATGCCGCTGGTGCTCACCCAGCGATTTGACGGCAAGGTCGATACCTTGTCCAGAAACCTCGAACCGGCGTTCGCCACCTTCGACAATATGGGAGAGACTGGTCGCGATTATCCGCTTCACGTCGGTGCGCGCATTTCACCGGCGGAGTTTTATCAGGGGATGATCGGCGAATTGATCTTTTTTGACCGGATGCTGACGCCGGAGGAGGAGGAGAGCGTCAAACAGTATCTGATAAAGAAATGGAGCATTGAAACGAAAATGTCTGACGATCCATTGACACTGGATGCCATTTTGTTCGGCGCGGCGCCGGAATACCGGGTGAACTGGTGGGGGAAAGGCCGTGGGCTGATGCGCAGTCCGCGGGATGTCGGAATGGTTGTGGATGAGGAATATCGCCGGCAGGCCGCCCCGATTCTGGAGGCATATCTGAAACAGTGCACCGATCCCGACGAACGTCTGGCGGTGGCGATGCGCCTGACCGAACTCGGCAGCGCCGCCGGGTTTGAAATTCTGCTGGATGCGCTTGACGCCGAGGCTGATCCGATCCGACGTTCTTCGGAGATCCAGGTCTATGTGAATCCGGGAATTGCCGATCACATTCTGACTCTGACCGGCAATGCGTCCCAGTATGATGCCAATGGTTCGGATCGGCTCCGCCGGGAGGTGACGAGACGCTGGCGGCGGCAGTTCGCGGAAAATCCGCAGGCGCTTCTGGCCGGGCTGGCGCCGCGGCAGCCGCGCCCGGGAGTCCAGCGGCTGAAGATCGCCGACCTGAATCTGGAACTGCCGATGGAGGATATGGAATTTTTCTACTATCTTGCGGGCAGCCGACTTTATTCGATCGGAACCATGGACGGACGTTTTCCGCCGCTCGGGCGGACTCTCGGCACCCAGAGTGGATTCTGGGCGCAGCCCTGCCGGCTGCTGGAGAAGATCGCCTTTGCGGTTAAAGACGAAAACGGGGAGAGTTTCGCGCTGGACGACTGTACCGAATACACTTCGACAATGGCGACGGTGAACTTCCATTTTGAAAAATCCGGTCTGGAGATCGACCGCTGCGATTATATTATAGAGGACGAAACCGCATTTGTGAGTGAGATAACGATCGCCAATCCCGGTGACGCGGCGCGTCGGGTGAGCCTCAGTGCGGAGGCGTTTGTCGATCTGCGTCCCGGAAACCGGATGCGTCCCGGGAACGATCTGGATCGGCTCGTGTTTCAGGGCGACCTCCTGCAGGCCTACGATCCGGCGTTGAAATATGCGTTGTGCTGGGGGGCGGATCGTCCGGCGGCGGAACGGCGGATTATCGACAACCGCGGCGTCTCCGGTTTCCAGATCGAACTTCCGCCCGGCGAAAAAGCGACGGTGGCGTTTGTTCTGACCGGGGCGAAGACTCCGGCCGCAGCGGCGGCACTGTGGGGGGAGACGGTGCGTAACCGCCCTCGTCTCAAGGCGGAACGTCAGGCGAAATACGAGGAAATTTTTTCCGATCGGGTGCGTTTTGCGAGTTCCAATCCGGAGCTGGATGCCGCATTTGCCTGTGCCAAGGTCAACCTGCACATGCTGAAAAATTCCGGTGGCGGCTACTTCCCGAATGCCTACTTCTTCGGCGGCATGCCCGATTATCCGGAGATGTTCGGTACCGACAGTTGTTTTTCGCTGCCGGGGATGCTGGCGGCCAACGAACCGGAGATGGCGCGCGGGGTGTTGGATAATTTCCGGCGCTGCGCCGAACTGCAGCAGGGACGGGTGCCGCACGAGGTGCTGCCGAACAACCAGATTATTTCGCCGGGAAATCTTCAGGAGACTCCGCAATGGATTCTGGCTGTCGGTCAATACGTTGACTGGACCGGAGATCTGAAATTCGGTGCCGCCTGTTATGACCTGGCGGAGGCGGGTATCGCCAGAACGCTGGCGGCTTGTGGAAATGACGGACGGTTGTATCCGGTCGGCTACAGTCTCGGCGAGGAGGCGGGGTTGCATGACCGCAATGTTGATACGGTTTGTTTTCTCTATGCGGCGCTGAAAGCCATGGAGAAATTGAGTGCCGTTCTCAGCAAAGACGAACGGGCGGCTTATTACCGTTCGCTGGTTGAGACCATCGAAAAGGATTTTCGTGCCGACTGGTGGAATGACGAGGTCGGTATCTGGGCCAACGCGCTGGACGGCCGGGAAAAGAAGATGTACGGCTATGTCAACAGCACCTTCCCGCTGAACGTCGGGCTGGCCGAACCGGCTGATGCCCGGCGGGCGCTGGCCTTGATGCGGAAAAACTGCGTCAACAACTGGATGTGGAATCGTCCTCCCGGGGAGAAGTTCAACACCTGCGCTTTTCACAACAGCCACTTCGGTATGGCGGCTTTCCGTTACGGTGATACGGCGTTCGGCATGGAGCGTATGAAACTCAACGCCTCGATCATCTCCATGGACGGACTGGGGGCCTACGAGAACACCAACCCGGTCGGCGACGACATCTACCAGTTGTGGGGCATCGCCGGGGTGATGGAGCTGTATATCAAGGGGTTGGCCGGGATCAATCCGGATCTGCCGAACCGGATCATCCGCTGGGCACCGCACGATCCGCAGGAACTGGAGTTCTATAAGGTGGAAAATCTGCGGATCGGGCAGAACGTATTGACGTTTGAATACCACTCCTCCGGTTCCTGGCGGGTAATTTTCGTCAGTGGTGACGGTCCGCTTCACTTCGAATTGACGCTGCCCGACGGTAAGGCGGAGAAGTTCGATCTTTCGCCCGGCCGGGAACAGCAGGGGAAGTGAAACCATGATACGCGATTGGAGCATACCCGGTGAGGTCAAGGCCGTCGAACCCCGACCAACCGACATCGAACGCATGTGCTGGATACGTCCGTATGTGCGCCAGAGCAGCATGGATGTGCGCCCGAAATGGCAGACCGGACCACGACGACTGCTGGATTTTCTGATGGTACACATAATTTCCGGAGAGGGCAGTTTCATCGTCGACAACGTGCGTTATCCGGTGGCGGAGAATTCTCTGGTGTGGATACCGCCGGATACCGAACATGAAATGTACGGCGAAAGCCCGCGCATGGAACTCGGATATATCCACTTCGACCTGATCTACGACGGCGGCGAGTGGATGGGGCTGATGCTCTGGTGGGAGGCGGAGACCTTCCTCTATGTGGAGCATTTCTGCATCCTGCCCGCGGTGCGCAATCGCGGCTGCGGCGGGCGGGCGCTTGCGCGTCTGGCGGAGA
>CAKUKT010000018.1 GCA_934663655.1 uncultured Victivallaceae bacterium | reverse complement strand
GGGTAATTCTGCTTGATCTTGATTGAATCACGTTCCGCGTCCGCCATCGCAAAGAACAGTCCGTCGAAGTATTGCATCGCCCCACCATGCACCGGAAGTATAAAAAAATCCCGATAATCTCCATTGTTTATATTTAAAAATACAATATAATTAAAAAGTGATAAATGCAAGTCACCCCCGGAGGAAGATCATGAAATTTCAAAGTGTACCCGATTATGAGGCGATGAGCCGTCTCGCCGCAAAAAAGATGTTCGAGCTGATCGCAGCCGCCGCGCACGCCGGCCGCCCCTTCCGGCTCGGTCTCGCCACCGGCAACACCATGCTGAAGGTCTATGAATACCTCGCTGAAGAATTGAACCGGAACCGGACCCCGCTGGCCAGGCTCTCCACTTACAACCTTGACGAATATGTCGGCCCCGACGGCCGCAGCGTCCCGGATACCCACCCGCTGAGCTACCGTCGTTATATGCGCGAGAATCTTTTCAGTCGCCTCGATCCGGCACTGGGATTCTCGGAAGAACGCGCCTGGTTTCCCGATGGCGACGATCCGGCCGGACATGACCGGCGGATCGCCGCGGCCGGCGGACTGGATTTCCAGCTGCTCGGCATCGGTTTCAACGGCCATATCGCCTTCAACGAACCGATGTCCGAATCCGTAATATCCGCCGCCGATTTCGCCGAACTGCCGTCCCGCCTCATCGACCTGACCGAAACCACCATCGCCACCAACACCCGGCTTACCGCCGGCGGCGACCGTGAACTGATGCCGCGCCAGGCGGTGACCCAGGGGATGAAAGCCATTCTGGAATCCCGCGAAATTCTGCTGCTCGCCTGCTTCCCGGAACAGGAAAAACCACTGCGGGCAATCCGAACCGGCAGGCCGACTCCGGAACTGCCGGCTTCGCTGCTGCTCACCCACCCCGACGCCACCATCGTCTGGACCGCCGACTGTATCCACCTCTGAACCGGATCCCCCGACCACGATGACAACATTGTACGAAAACCTGCACCTGATCAATCCCGGAGTGGAACTCCCGCACTCCGGACTGCTGGTTGCCGACGGCCGGATCGCGGCAATTATGCCCGCCGGAACGCCCCGTCCCCGTGCCGACCGGACAATCGACCTCGCCGGCAGGAGCGTGATGCCCGGCTTCGTCGATATCCACTTCCACGGCTGTCTGGGAGCGGACTTCTGCGACGGAACGCTGGACTCGCTCAACCGGATCGGCCGGGGCAAAGCCGCCGAAGGCGTCACCACCATGGTTCCGGCCACCCTGACCATCGCCGAGGAGGAGCTCTTCCGCGCCCTTGAAACCGCCCGCGAATACCGCCGTCATCCAACCGGGGCCAGGCTGGCCGGAGTTCACCTCGAGGGACCGTTTCTCGCGCCGACCTGCCTGGGAGCCCAGAATCCGGCCTACCGACGCGATTTCGATCCGGACTTCGTCGAACGGGCTGACCGGATTGTGCCGATTCTCAAGGTAACCTTTGCTCCTGAACTGCCCGGCGGGATCGCCTTCACCCGGTTTCTTGCCGACCGGGGCATCATGCCCTCGGGCGGTCACTCCGCAGCGGATTACGCCTGCTTTGAAGAGGCGCGCCAGGCCGGGATGAAACACCTGACCCACTTCTGCAATGTGATGACGCCGCTGCACCACCTGCGTTTCGGGATGGTGGGCGGCGGGTTGACCGCGGATGATGTTTACGTCGAAATCATCGCCGACGGCATCCATCTGACCGCAGAAATGATCCGTTTCATCTTCCGGAACAAAGGCGTCCGCAGGGTGATGCTCATCACCGATGCGATGTGCGCAGCGGGAATGCCGGACGGCAGATATGCGCTCGGCGGTCTGCCGGTCGAGATCTCCAACGGCCGGGCTACCCTGACCGACGGAGTGACGGTCGCGGGCAGTACCCTGCGTTTCCACCGCGGCGTACGTTTTCTGCGCGAAACCACCGGGCTGCCGCTGGCAGAACTCGCCTATGTCACCGGGTTCAATCAGGCCCGGTCGCTGGGAATTACGGGAGCGGGAGAATTGTCACCGGGTAATCCGGCCGATTTCGTGGTTCTCGACGACCAGCTTGAGGTCGTCGAAACCTGGATCGACGGCGAATTGGCGGCAACGCCGGACTGAGCTCGGCAGATTGCTCCGCGTAATTTTTCCCGGCGGGCTGTGGAGCCGGAACTTGCCAGAGCGCGCCACCGGAGCTTGAGGCAGAACCGCTGGCATATCTTCCGATCAGACTCCGGCGGGAAAATTACCCGCCGGAAATTTCCGTCGGACTCAAACTGCGGTGCCTGACGGCAATGCCCCGGCTTCAGGTCACTCCCGCGACCGCACCTGAACCAGCTCGACCTCCGCCACCGTACTCGAACCGGGGTCGATCCGGCGCGTCTCCAGACGCCCGTCCCGCCAGTGGATCCGGAGAGCAACCGACTCGGAACAATGACAGCGTAAAACCGCCTCCTCCCGACCTGCCGAAACAATTTCGATATGCAGTTCCGGGTCCGGTTCGAGCACCGCGAAAGGCAGTACCGTCAGCAGCAGCGGCCGACGTTCCACCACCTCCGTGGCGAATGAACCTCCGGGAGTGTGGATTGTCACCGCCTTCGCATTGGGAGCTGTCCAGTCCGTATCGAGCAGCATCAGCCGCGAACAACCGTTATCCTCCTCCCAGCGGGTCCAGAACACCTCCCGGGATGGATCATCAACATAGCTTTCCCCCCGGTGCTCCTGTGCCAGCTTGGCGATCCAGGAGGCGGAGAGCGTTTGAAGTTCTTCGTGTCCGGGATAGGCCCACGCCGTCAGCAGGTAAACCACTCCCCGGCCGACCCGGTGGCGAACCACCAGCGCCGCTCCGGTCGCCGCATCCCATGCCACGACCTCGGCGCCGGCCAGTTCGATTTCCGCAAGCCGACAGGGGCCGTCCTCGGCAAAAGAGTCACTCGGCATGGCGGACAACTCCACCTCCGGAAAGTGCTCCCGTCCGGCACAGTTCCACTGACCGCTGTATTTCCGACCGGCCCCGCGCACCTTGACCCCGCACAATTCCGACAGATCGCCATCCCGCCACAGCGCCAGATCCCGCCAGTCGCCGAGGAAATCCCGCTTCACATGGGTGCTGAACTGCGGCAATCCGGTGAAAAGCGTTCCGCCGCCGGAGACAAATTCGTACAGCTTGCGGTAATCCTCATCGATCATGGTGTTCCAGCCCAGATGCAGAAGCAGCCGGTAACTCCGCAGATATTCCGCCGTCGCTTCCACCGGAACTTCGTCGAAGTCGCCGTAGGGTGTCCCGGAAAAGAAAAACCGGCGCCGATCGTAACGCTGCCGCAGCGGATGAGTACTTGCTCCCGGCATCAGCACATCGAGAAGCTGGCGGCACTTCTCCGGCTGGCCATGCCCCCAGGTCGGCGCCTCATTACCGAACAATCCCCAGACGGAATATTCCGGAGTCTGTTCGGAACCGCAGATGAAACCATTGAATGGAGCCGCATATCGCCCTTCAATAAACGCGATGTTCCGGCGGTTGCGGCCACTCCGGGGATGGGTTTTCACAAAGCGGTAGAAGTCACGCGTGATGTCACGTTTGCCCCGGGTCAGGCGGTCATCCCAGCTCTGCCGCTCCTCTTTGAACAGCAGAAACAGGCTGTCCTCCTCGTAAATCATCGACGCCCCCATCATCCACGGCTGAAACAGCGACAGAAAATAGAGCCCGAGATGTGATTCAAAATAGGGCTGAAGCGCATGCTGCACCGCAATGTGAACCCCCCATTCCCCGCCGCCGAGCGCTTCGGTGGCCGGACGGGCCTGCGAACAAAGGTGTTGCGTGTGCGGAACCATCGTCTCGGTCCGGATGAAATCCGCCCCGGCCAGATAACAGTAACGGTGACCGCCGGACGCATCCCCGAACGCCGCCCGCGGCACCGATTCGTGGACACGGTCCACCTCTCTGCGCAGATATTCCAAATAGTGCTCCATGGCCTCCTTCATGTCGCCGGAACTCCACGGCGGTTCCGGATCGCAGCCGTACACCACGCCCGGGTATTCGTGGGGGCCGGCAGAATGCATGGCCGTTCCCGCCGCCTTTACCAGTTCACCGCCCTCGTAATTGTTGGCGGCCTCCACCGTGATGTGGTGCCGACGGCAGAAATTTCCCCACCGTTCCAGCAATAGGGGCTCAACCCGGCGCGGTTCATACCCGGCTTCGTTCTGCCACAGGAATGCCCGGAACACCACCAGATTGCCGAGCTGCGTCCGCCAGGTGTAGTCCAGCAGCCACTCCATAAAGCCGTTGTCATCGTGCGGAACCACCGTCATATCGTAACCGACCGTTACCGGCGGATTCTCCTCACCGAGCGCATAGACGGCCGCCACCACGCCGGAGGAAGATTTCGTTTCAATCAACAGATCGCGCCCCGGATCGTTCAGGGAAAAATCAAATTCATTCCATCCCGGTTGCAGATCCAGTTCAACGCTCCCCCCGGGCCAGCGGATGAATGTGCGGTCCGGACGCACCGCGAAAACCCGCCCGATCAACTCCTCACCGGCCAGCGCCCAGCGGGGAAGCGAAAGGTCGAGGTGGTTGTGAGTACTCTGCCGCAAGGTTATCCGGCTGAAAAGCAGCGGGAAACGCCGATTGTCATTGCGAATGCCCAGAACATGGCTGCCGGGCTCCGCCTGGAAACGCACCCACAGGTCCTCCAGCATCTGCATACATCTGTCATGGTCACGGAAATAGTGGGAAAATTGCGCGACCTCCCGCCCGTCGCAGAAAAGGCGCATCGAATAAAGATCGTGCAGCTGCTTTTCCGCGCCCGGAGTATATCCGGGCGCCGCCATCGCGACTATATGCAGAATGTTTTCCGCAAAATCCGCCGTGGTTTGCGGAATATCCACCCTCAATTCCACCGTCTCACCGGGAGAGAGCCAGGCGGTTTGCATCCGCGCCCAGTCGTGAAGCGGCAGCGGCAGTTCTCCGGCTTCCCAGACGACTTCACCGGAACGGGGTCCGGGACGGAACCAGAGGAATCCGGTTCTGGTCACAATCACGTGGCACCCCAGATACTTCGGACCCACCGGAAAAACGATTCGGCCGGCATCGATGATCTCGCCGGCGGTGAAATGGAAATCCCCGGAACTTGTTTTTAAATGAAAACTACTCTTCTCATCTTCGACTTCCGCAATAAACCGGACCCCGGACAATCCGCGCCGGGTCCGGCTCTCCCAGCGCGGTTCCGGCAGCAAAGTTTCCCGCGCACAATGACCGGGCCCGAACCAGAGCACCGGATAGTCCAGCTGCCGGCTCTCCAGAATGCGCCCGCCCCGACACTCCAGACCGCCATCCCAGATGTAGACCGGATGGTAGTGCCGACGCGAATACAAATATTGATATCCCCAGTCAACTCTGAAATCAACTCTGATCATTTCCTGCTCCCGTTGTCCTTTTTTCCATCACGGCCGGACCGGACGGTATCCGTTGCGCCGCCAGACCCAGTAGACATAACCCATTGCCGCCATCGCCAGCACGGTGAAAAAGAAATCCCACACAAACATGAAACGATATCCCCACAGATCCACCGCTTTGCCGCCGAGGTAATTGGCCAGGATCATCAGCAGGCAGTTCACGAGGCTGTTGGCGCTGGCGAACTGGCCGAAGCGCTCCTCCGGCATCAGCGCCACCATCATCGGCAGCCCGGTCAGATTCTGCAGGGAATAAATGATCACCACCAGAATGCCGACAATCATGAAGGTTGAGAAATCCACCACGAAAAAATATCCGAAAAAGTTCAGAAATATGATGATAAATCCGGTCAGGATGTACACCCGCAACGGGTGCCATTTGTCGATCAGATACCCGGCCAGCAGCATCGCCCCGATCGAACACAGCGATCCGATCCCCATGATATGACCGAACTGCTCCTCATTCAGCCCCAGTTCCTCAGTGGCGAAGAGCGGATTGAACATATTGCGGCAGGCGGTGGATACCTGATTGAGAGCCGTTCCGATAAAGAAAACCACGAAGAAGGCCTTTCCGAAACACTCCAGGCAATATTCGACGATGCACTGCAGCAGCCGCCGGTACCACGGGGTGTGTGCGTCACTCATCGGCGGCGGCGGCGGATATTCTCCCTCCTTCACCAGCAGACAGACCGGCAGGAAGCTGACCAGAAACAAGATCCCGACCAGAGTGAACACCCATGCCGCATAATCGCGGGCGTATTTGAGCAGAAAATAGTTGAATACAAAACCCGCCAGAGCGATCACGATGTTGACCAGCGAGAAGAAACGTCCGATGACGCAGCGCGGCAGCACATCCGGCATCAGCCAGTAATAGACGTTGCCGACGAACAGGTTGAAGAATTGAAACAATACCGAAAAGATACAGATCAGGACAATTCCCAGGGTGCCGAACGACACCATGCCCGTCGGCAATATCCGGTGCAGAAGTTCGGTGATCTGGGGCGTCCAGCCGACCAGGATCATGAAGAATGTCACAAAGGGAACACTGACCGCGAGATAGGGGATTCGTCTTCCCCAGCGGGTTCGCAGCCGGTCACTGCTCGCTCCCAGCGCCGGACTCATCACCATATTCATCGCCGCCGGAATGCTGCCGCAGATAAGTCCGATCAATGCCCCGCTGGCTCCGAAACTGTTGAGCGCCAACGGCAGCAAGGTCGGAATCAGCACGTATGCAAGCATACTGTAACAAAAGCCGCCCCACAACAGATAGATGCTTACCGCCAGCAGTTTCGGCAGACGGTAACGCAGGGTTCCGGCGACATATTCCCGATCGAAATCAATCATGAAAATGCCTCATACTTCAGTGCCCCCGGGAATTTCAACTCGATTTTCCGGGGTGAACTTACCAATTTTCAGGTGTTGCGGTCGTTTTCCTCAGTGCCCGGCCGCCGTCCGCTCCGGCAGGGATATCCGTATCGTTTTCGTTTCAAAGGCTCCGAACTCCAGAACCTCTCCCGCCGGCGCGATCACATCCTCCAGCAAATTGCACTCCTCGATCGCCGCCGCCGGACCGCGCAGCTTCAGTTCCGCCCGTCCCGCCATGCCGGAAGTCTCCACCAAACGCACGATCAGAGCATCGGCATCCTCCGCCTTCTTGCACGCGGTCATGACCACGGTGGAACTCGTCACCGTCACCGGCAACCCCGGATACACGCCGTCAAGCAGCCGGGGTGGCTGATTGAAGGCTTCGGCCCGCCGCCGCATTTCATCTAAGCTGCGGTAGGTTCCGAGCGCATAGCTCATCTGATGCAGACCGGCATCCGCATTTTCATCCGGGTAGCAGGGACTGCGCAACAATGCCAGATCCAGGGTTCCGCGCCGCACACAGGCGCCATATTTGCAGTCATTGAACAACGCTACCGCACCGTTTTCATTGGCGATGGCCATATAACGCTGAACCGGCACCTCATATTTTGCCATCGCCTCCGCCTCATTGTAATGACACTCGTATCTCACCCAGCCGTTGGGGATTTCACATACCGCGTAACCGTTGGTTACCGCCGGGGGAAATTCCACCCGCAGAATCCGGTGACATTCGTGCCAGTCTACTTCCAGAGAGAAGCGCAGTTCGGAAGATTCCGCCTCCAGAGTGGCGGTCGCTTTGATCAACGGCGTTCCGATCTGCAGATGGAAGGTGATTTCCTGCAGGTATTCGCAGCGCCGAACCTCGGGAGGCGCAACCGCCACCGCCTGCGCCACCGGACAACTGCGGTATTCCGGATCGAGGTTCCAGGCGTCGTGGTTGGCCGGATTATCGTAATAAAGCGTCAACACCTGACCGGTGCCGCTGAGAATCGATCGTCCATCGACCAGCGCCTCCACCAGCGTCCCATCCGGTGCAAACCGGTATTGTGCGAAGCGGTTCGCCAATTTCAGTTCGTCATCACTCCGCCATTCCGGTTCGCGGAAAACCTCCCCGGAAATCTCCGACAGCTGATTGGCGGACAACTCCGCAAACGCGAACCTGCCGTCGCGTTCCAGCAGAAACCGGCCCGTACAGGCGGTCGGGTTGAACACCGAAATTCCACCGGGTTGAAGTTCGTTGCGCCGCTTGTCCAATGCCGAGATTCCGGAAGCGATCTCCTCATAAACCGCCAGCGCCTCGCCATTCACCCGCGCAATCGAACTACCCGGCAAAATGTCGTGAAATTGATTGCTCAGGAGTTTTTCCCACAGGCGGGCAAATTCCGCAGCCGGATACTCATCCAGCGGGCGCACACACCAGAGCATTTCCGCCTCGGCAAGCGCATATTCAAGTTTGCGGTTGGCCCGCTTGATCCGCGCCTGACTGGTATAGGTGCCGTTGTGGCGTTCAAGGAAAAGACCGCCCTGCCAGGTTTCCAGCCGGTCCATCACTTCGCGCATCTTCGCGAGACAATCTCCGGCGGGGCCGGGCGTCACCGGCGGGACGCCTTCGAGATTCCTCAATCTCCGGGCTCGTTCGAGGTGTTCCGGCTTGGGGCCGCCTCCGCCGTCTCCGCAACCGAACAGCGACAGAAATTCCGGCACCACATCCACTTCAGGGAAGCGGTTCAGCGCCGTGACCAGCCGATCCGCCCGCAGTTCGCTGTTGTAATCGAGTTCGGGAGGAAAATGGGCGAGAATCCCGCTGCCGTCGATTCCCCGCCAGCAGAAGGTGTGGTGCGGAAATTCGGTGAAGTTGTTCAGTGAAAGTTTGATCGTCACAAAAGCCGCCGCGCCACCCTTGACCATCAGCTGCGGCAAATTGCCGTTGAAGCCGAACACATCCGGGAGCCACGCCGTATCCACCCGGCGTCCGAACTCCTTCTCCCAGAAGCGCTGTCCCATGAGAATCTGCCGGATCAGCGCCTCCCCGCCGGTCAGATTGCAATCCGGTTCAACATAGAATATTCCCTGCGGCTCGATCCGTCCGGCCAGAACCGCCTCTTTCACGCGCGCATAAAGTTCCGGGTCGTGCTCTCGGAGCATGGCGAAAAGTTTCGGCTGGGAAGCTCCGAACACATATTCCGGATAGCGTTCGCAAAGCGCAAGCTGGTTGGCAAACGTCCGGGCCACTTTGCGCACCGTTTCGCGCATCGGCCACAGCCACGCCAGATCGATATGCGCATGCCCGACCGCACGACAGCCTGGCATGCTCGCGATCGCCGGAAAGCGGAAAATCCGTTCTCGAAGAAGTTTCCGGGCCGCCGCAGCATTGCCGCGGTCACCACGATAAAGATTATATCCGGCAACCAGAGCGGCAAGTATCTGCCGACGGCGGTAGGAGTTGTCCTGGAAACAACCGAGCAGATCCAGTGCGACTTCGACATCGAGTGCCAGTGCTTCAACTTCCGGATCGACGGAGATCAATTCCAGACTGGTGACGATTCCCGGCGACGGACGCGGCGGCTGTTTGCCGCATGGCCGCGGATCGAGCAGAAGTCCGAAATAGTTGTTGGCTCCGGCGTCGACATACCAGTCGATATTCCGGCACCCGGCCGGCAGCGGAATCTCTTCGCGTTCATAATTCGGCATGAAGATCGAATGGTCAGTCAACGCGCCAAGCGCACGCCCGGAGGCGTCATAAACCAGGGCTTCGCCGCCGAATTGAAGATGGGCCCGTATCACGCCATCCCATTTCTGCGGCACCGCGCCGGAAATATGAAACCAGGCGCACTGCCAGTTCTCTCCCCATTTGTCCCCCGGAACCACCGGGCGGAACTCCCCCGAGTTCCGCTCCCGGAACGGTACCGGTTCTTCGCTCATCCAATATTCCGCCGCCAGCGGGGCGCGGTTGATGATCCGCTGTTTTTTCAAATCCTCAGCCCAGGAGACGGCCAGGGAATGATAATGTTTGAGCTTCTGTTTATGCATGATATCTCAGCGTTTGATGACAAGTTCGTCCACCAGGTAGCCATCCCGGAGCAGTTTGAAGATCACCTTTTTCGCTTCCGGGTTGCGCAGGGAATATTCGGCGGCGCCGTCCTTGAGCTTCAGCGTGACGCTCTTGCCGCGCGGAGCGTGGAAATAGGAATCATCCACATCTTCACAGACGATCACACTGTCCCCGGCTCCGGCCGGTACCGTGAGCACGAATTTGCCCCCGTCCTCGCTGGCGGTCAGCAATACCGGGTAAAAGGCCAGCGCCGCTACCTCACCGGCGGGAATGGTCAGTTCCGGCCTGCCATCCTTGTTCAGGGAGAGCGGCTCGTCGTTGAGCAGTTCAACATAGCGCCCCATTTCCGGCGCGGGGAGTTCGCTGACCCAGCCGGTCAGCGGCTGATCCGCGGTGTTGTAGAGAGTGAAGAGAACTTTGTTCTCACCGCCGAACCGGTTGGCCAGCAGCCGTTCATCGCTGGTGGGGACAATCGGTTCCGGCGTCAGCGTGGCCACGGCATCGCCGTTTTCGTGCAGAGCGTGGCTGTACAAACGCTGCGAATCGGTGTCGGGCGAACCGCCGAGATCCATGCCGATGCCATTGAAGAAACTGCGCTTGGCATGGAGCTTGCTGAACCCCCACTCCGCCAGCTTGAAGTGCGGGAAGTAGAATCGGAAGAAACAGATCTTGTTTTCATCGTAATACTGTTCGACAAACGGGAACGCGCCCGCATAAAAGGTCTGATCCCAGCTGCCGTCGAAAAATTGCGACAGATAATCACTGCCGGCGTGTTCGGTCATCAGCGCCGCCTCCGGATTTACCGAACGCATACCGTCGCGAACCAGCGTTATCGCCCGTCCCAGCCCCTCCGGATCGGTGGGGAAGTTCCCCGCTTTCACATGTTGGTGGGCCGGATTATAGCAGGGGAAGGAGATGCCGAGTTCATCGAGATAAATCCCGTCAAGCCCAAGCGTCTTCATCAGCCGCATGCAGGTGTCGCGCATGTAGGTAACCCAGTTGTCGGTGCCGTAGAAACACATCAGATACTGATCTTCGGAGGAGGTGTATCCGGGGTAGTTGCCCGCGGAATCCATCGTTGCCCAGAGTTTCCCGTACTTCTGTCCGGTTTTAGTCTCCTTCCAGCAGAAACGATAGTCGATATAGAGAGTCATATTGGTCTTTTTGGCATGAACCTTTTCCACCTCGGCGGCCAGCGCTTCCACGCCGCCGCGGGAACGGTCGACCTCGAAATCCCCGGGCTGATAACGCTTGAGTACCGGCATCTGGATATCGTTGGGATACTTGATCCGGTCATCCCAGAAGGCAAGCTGAAGCGCATGTTCCCCGCCGGCAAGCCGTTCTGCGGCGATGTATTTGCCGCTCTTCTCGTCGAAATAGGCCGGAGGATGGCTGTTGCCCCAGGTGAAAGTATCGGTGAACCAGCGCGGTTTAGCCACCGGCTTGAGATGTGATTTCATCCAGTCGGAGTAGTGGCGCAGCGGTTCCTTCCAGCCGCCCTGATAGGTGGCGAACCGGGTTTCCGCCGACTCGCTGCCGCTCCCGGGCGTCAGCTGATCGCCGCGATAGTAATAGGCCATCGCCAGACCGTCCTGGTTTTCCAGCAGTTCGTATGAAGGCTGTTCATTGATGATGACGACTTCGCTGTGGCGCACCAGCGGAACTTCCCCCGCCTTCTGTTTGAGCATCTGCAGTCCCTTGAAACGCCCGGTCGCATCCTCGGGATAGAAGTACAATCCGTCTCCGGTTTTCCGGTTGACGACAAACATCAGCTGCATCCAGCCGAGACCGCCGTATTCGGTGACGAACTGGGCGTTTTCCCGGCCGAAAATACCACCGCGCCACGGGAAGAAATATTCCGCTTCAGCGACGTTTTCGCCGGGAGCGAGCGACCCCACGATCGGGAAGATCATCTGGGCGCGATGTGCCTTTTCCCCGGAATTGTGCAGTGTTAACTTGAGTCGCATTGAGCCGGATTGTTCCGGGTCGGCGACCGCCTTCATCACGGCGCGGATTCCGGATGCGGGTTCCAGCAGTGCAAAGGAGAGGCCGTCATCAGTACGTTCGACCGTTTCGATGGCCAACTCATGCGAATAAAACACCTTGCCGTCGATGCTGACGGCGAAACACGGTACAAATGCACCGCGATCCAGCAGCTGTACTCCGGCCCGTTCAATCGCGGCCCAATGCAGACCGCCGTTGAGGTTCCAGCTGTAACGGCTGTCCCCGGCGACAAGCACCGGTTTGCCATCCTCAACCGCCGCGAACGCACTCTTTTCCGCCGGAGCGAGTTCCCGTTCGGCAAAGCGCTTCGCGGGGGTGCCGCCCGACACCTTCACGTAATCGATCCTCAACTCCGCCGGTTCCGGTGATCCCTCCGGAGTGTTGGCGCTCAGAAACAACGGCATCGGTTCGGTGGAGATCAGCGCGGGATCGTCAAATTCATGACGCTGTCCATCAAATTCCACAATCAGTTTTCCGGTGCTCTGACTGATTTTCAGCGTATGGTAGGTGCTTTCCTTGATATAGCCGATCTCCTTGCTGAGAGTAGCCCCGGCCGGCGTCTTGACCATGAACTGCACCGATTCGTTCTGAATCATGACCCAGCAGAGCGATTTCAGCCACGGCTCCCAGGCGTGAAAACCAAGATAATAAAACAACTCTCCGCTCTTCGGCTTGCGCACCTGAAACACAATCTCCACATCCCCGGCAATGAACTTGTCGGCACTGGAGAGAAACTGCTGACTGAGCGGCGGCGAGATCACCAGCACCCGGTTGGCGGCACTGAGTGTGTCTTTGGGAACGATATGAACGTTTTCCGGTACTTTTTCCCAGCGGCCGAAGCCGATCCGGTCAAAGTCATCCGTCCAGCTGACGCCGTCGGCCGCAATCAGGCTGCCGATCCCCAGCAACATCAACGTAAGTAGGGTACGAATCCAGGTCATAGAAACAAATTCCGTAATAAATTATCGTCCACTTGAAAACATTAAAATCCTTCATTATCTGTAGCCGAGCATGAACGCCATCGCGTCCCCCCAGCCCTCGTAGATATTGCCGGAATTGACTTTGGCGGTCAGAATCCGGGCGCGGAGATCCGTGAAAGTGAGATATTCGGCCGAACCATCACTCCATGCCAGCGTGCCGCCGCCGCTGTGGCGCTGAGCGAAACCGCATTCTCCATTGGTTTCAGCGATGGTGGTCAGCAACAGATGGGGAAGCGCATTGATCGCCGGACCGTTCAGATCAAAGAACAGCGGGAAACTTCTGCCGCTGGGACTGCGGTTCATCATCATGATCGTACCATACGCATCCAGAGTGTTCCCGGCGCGGGAATTGGTGCCGAAACTGCCGCAATAGGGTTCATCCGTACCGCCGTTGACCAGATTGAAGTTGCTGCTGGTATTGTCGAAGTTTTTCCCCATGTAAGATGGGCAGCGCAACATCTTGCTTCCTCCGAGATATCTGTAAAGCTGGACCGGCCAGTAACCATGCTGAGCGTAAACGGTCGCTTCCGTCGGAAGGCAGTAGCCGCGATTGTCATCGGCGTACATGTTGGCGGCCAGCGCCAACTGCTTCATGTTGCTTACGCAATTGGAGGTACGCGCCCGTTCCCGCGCCTTGCTCAATGCCGGCATCAGCATCGCCGCGAGAATCGCGATGATCGCAATAACCACGAGCAGTTCGATCAGCGTGAAACGGGTGAGATGATTGTGGCACAACGACTTCACAGAAAGCCAACGAAAATCCCTCTGCAAAGCGTCGGAACGTTTCCGATTTCCGTTTCCCGGTAATTCCATTGGAGTACAATTCTGACATTCTTTCATTTCCGCACCTCTCACATGAATGCTGTTTCTAACAGTTTTGGTTTACACTTTAAACTTCGACTCACTCTTCGCTGATAAAAGGTCGGTTTCAGGCACCGCTGACCAGGTAGCCGTCCCCGGTTATTAAGGTTTCAGTCGACGACCTCCTCTCTGTTGATCTTTTTTTTCCCGAACTGAGAAACGAATATAAAAGAAAACCATATTTTTAAATACGTACTAAATAAATCGTCAAAAAAATACCTCCCCCCGCTTTTCTCACTCCTGCAACGTCCCGCGGAACATCTGCAAATGGGGCACCGAGGTATGGTTGATCTGTCCGAGCAGAGATTCCACTGCGGCATGACAGATTTGCGGGAGTGGAGATATTATCGTCGGCAGCCGGAACGGGAGCAGATCGATCTCAGCGTAACCGCTGTAACCGGTCACCAGAATTTTATCCTGAGGGGCGATCCCTTTGGCAGCGAGGTGGGAAATCACGGTCAGGGCGACATCGTCGTTGTAACAGAAGACCGCATCGATCGGGTTCTTGCCGCAACGTGCCAGCACTCCCTCAATCGCCTCCCCTCCACCGGAATACTCCCGGGGACACTGCGCACAGATGGAGTGATCCAGCGGTATTCCCGCCGCCGCCAGCGCATCACAATAACCATCGAAACGATTGCTGTTGCGGAAATCGCCGCTGCGATGGAATCCCAGACAGGCGATCCGCCGGCGTCCGCCGGCGATAAGCATCTCCACGATCTTCCGGCTGCCGTAACGGTCATCTTCACAGATCAGGTGGTCTTCGTAGCCGGGCAATTTGCCGTCGATCAACACGAACGGCATTTTCGCATGTGCGAGCCGGGCGACCTGCCGGTCATCGACGTTGATGCCGCAGTTGCGCAGAATAATTCCATCGACCCGGTATTCCCGCATCATCGAGAGTTCGCGTCCCTCTTTCTCCGGATCATCCCGGTGCTGGCTGATAAGCACCCGGTATCCCGCCTGATTCAGCTCCGACTCTATCAATCCGATCGCCCGCGCGTAATAGCGGACCTCGATCGTCGGCACAATGATGCCGACAATGTTGGTCTTGCCGCGCACCATCGAACGTGCGACCGCGTCGGGCAGATAGTCATATTCCTTCATCAACCCGAAGATCTGATCCCGGGTTTCCGGTTTGACCTTTTCCGGCCGGTGAATGGCATTGTATACGGTAACAATGCTCACCCCGGCGATGTCGGCCAGTTCTTTCTGAGTTTTCGGCATATCGTTGAACTTCTTTGCTTCAGGTTGGGCAACGCAGTTTTTTAATACGTTATAAATTTTTATTCAAACTAAATCCGCGGACAGGAAAAACTGGAAATCATCATCGACAGGGTTGTGTCGCGCAGATTTTTTTAGTACGTTATAAATTATGACTCAAGTCGAGCCGTTTGTCAAGAGCAAATCGAAAAATTTTTCGATTTTTTTTTTACAGAAAAGTCATTTCACCGGACAAATATCGTTGCCCACGCGACGCGCGACATCCCCTTACCTCCGGTACGTCGTCGTCATGTCCGCGAATTACCGCGCCGGGTTTCCGGCTCGGCTTCGGTGAAGGATGAAAATCAGGCCGCCGATCCGTCTTCGCCGCGGCTTACTGCCGACGGCCGCCGACGAGCTTTTGCGACGATTCGATGAAACCTCTCACCACTGCCGCCGTGTCGAAATCATTCCGCCGCGTCGCCGAAATCCAACCGACTCGGCACCAGCGCGGCCTGTTGCGGCAGGCGACCGGATTCGATGATGTCGATCAGCGTTTCACAGGCCACTCCGGCGATTCGTTCGATGTCGTGACGAAGCGTGAAGATAAGCTGACGCTCGAAGATCGCACTCCCCGGCAATTCGCCGAACCCGACAAGTTTCACATCCTCCGGTACCCGGACCCCCAATTCCCTCAGGCCGCAATAGGCGTTGACGGCAATACTGGTGTTGCTGCAGATCACCCCGTCCGGGGGATCGGTCCGGTTCCGGAGCCAGAGACGTTTGACCTCCTCCCGACCGGCATTGTATTCGGAGGCCGCCGGACAGTACATTTCTGAAAGCGCCTGTCCATCAGCCGCCAGCGCCGCGGCGGCGCCTTCAAAACGCGGTCCGGGCTGTTCACTGTCCGCCCGATACCATCCGATGTATCCGATCCGGCGGCAGCCCATGGCCAGCAATTGCCTGGCGGCGTTTTCACCGTCGGAAAAATCCGCCGGCATGACAACAAAATTTTCGTATCCGAGGATCATTTCATCCAGCAGCACGAAAGGAATCCGGAGATGTTCGGCCAGTTGGGCAAGTTCCCGGTCACTGCTGAGGCTGCATCCGCGCAGAATGATGCCGGCGACCCGGTACTGCCGGAAAACCCGGATGGCCTCCCCGGCCTTGCGCGGCTCATCGTCATGCTGGATCATCAGGCACTTGTAGTTGTGACCGCTGAGGCGACGTTCGATGCAGCAGACCATATCGGCGAAGTAGGGAATGTCAAACCTCGGCACCATTACGCCGATGATATCGCTTTTCCCCCGAACCATTGCCTGCGCAAGCGCATCGGGGTGGTAATTGCACTCCGCCATGATCCGCCTGACCGTATCGAGGGTCTCCTTTTTAACCAGTTCCGGCTGGTGCAGCACATTGTAAATGGTGGTCATACTCACGTTGGCCATGCGGGCCAGTTCCCGCTGTGTCGGACCCGACCGGTCGGTTGTGGGGGGATGTTTGAGTTCTTTCATGATATATTCCCCTGCCCTCTCCTTGTAAAGGCGGTAAATATCCTTCACACTCCGGGATCGCGCAGCTCCCAGAGCTGGTTTTTCCGCAACTGCTTACTGAAAATCCCCCGGCAGGCCTTGATCTCCCCGCCGGTGGAGACAACCCGCCGTCCACCGAACGGATCGGCAAGTTTCACCTCTCCCCCCTGATCCGCAACTGCTTTCACCGCAACCCTGACGACCCGACCGTTCCGGCGCTCGGCGCTGACCAGAAAGCCGCCGCGGGCCCGCAGCTGCCGAAATGAAACATCCCCCCATGACGGAGGCACGCCGGGAAAGAGACGGATCACCGTCCCGTGCCCATCCAGTAAAGTTTCCTGCAGCGGCGCGATAATTCCGGTGCTCTCGGTATAAGCCCCCATGAAACCGTACATCGAGGGCGCCATCGCGCGCAGCAATCCGTTGGGCATGCGCCATTTGACGAGCATGTCGCGGATATAACGCCAGTCACGGGCGGGACGATAGCAGCAGTTCCGCAATTCGATCAACCAGATTGACGGCAGTTTACCGGCGTACCAGCGCCGGGTGTAGAAATCCGGATTCGCGTAAGCCGGAGGTTCCGGATCCGCGAAACGACGGATTGCTCCGTCAAAACCGAGAAATTCCGGCGGGAAAAGATCGCCGCGGCGCTCCAGAACTTCCCCCCACGGACGAGTTGATGTGCTTTGTTCATCGATGGTATCGACAACTTCATCCCAGTTATCGACGGCGCGGCGCGGCACACTCGCACAATACTTCATGTCCGCCAGCCGGTCGATCCGGTCGCGGCAGAGTGCGCGGAAATCCGGATCGACGCCGAGCTCGCTGGATGCGTATTCCGCCGCGGCCAGCGCGAAGCGGATGTGGAGCATGATCTGCGGGAGATCACGATAAGCCTCGGGGTTTCCGGTGAAACCATCCTCCCCCTGATTGGACGGAAACGCGTGAAACTTCCCATCCGGTTCCTCCTGGAGGAAATCGAGATAGAAGGAGGCGAGCTCCTTCAGCACCGGATATCCCTGTTCGCGCAGGAATTTCCTGTCCATCGTGTACTGGTAGCGCCACAGATATTGATGTCCGGCCCAGCCGGTGGCGTAAACCATCCGTCCCATCGGGGCGCAGCCGAGCAGATCATCCTGCGCCAGCAGCGGGAACCCGGACAATTGAATGAATGTGCCGCAACTGTGGTAATAGCGTTCCGCGATCAGCTTTCCCATCTGAAGAATCGGTTTCATCGCCTCGAAATAGCTGTCACCGACCTCAATCTGGTTGGCGGCGTAATCACCGTAAAACGGCTGTTGAAAGTTGTAATTCATGTGATAATCGCCGTGCCACAGACTGTAATCGCCGACGGTGGACGGGAACGCCAGTCCGGGTGGGAGTTTTCCTCGGCGGCAGACGGTACGTCTCGCATGCAGATTCGCATACCACATCTCCTCGACCAGCGGTTCCCCCGGAACCGAAATCGCCGAACGACTCCAGAAACGACGCGCCGCCCGGCGGTTTTTCACTGATTCCGCTGCAATGGAAATATCCAGCAACCGGCTCAGTTTTTCGCGCAGCTCCGCGCGGGAACTCCCCGTTTCAACCGCGACGGCGATTTTCCCGGAAGTCGTACCCGGAGTCGGCACAAAATCCAGAGCGGCAATATGGGGTGAGGGCGGCCATGGAGAGATCCGCTCTTCAGCGCCGATCAAGGTTGAGCCGCAGCGAACACCTTCGGGAGAAGTTGGTTCCGGTGGCAGAAGCTGTTCGATATAGCGAAAATTTCCGGTCAACGATTCCACCGTCGGCGGTGCCATGGC
>CAKUKT010000017.1 GCA_934663655.1 uncultured Victivallaceae bacterium | reverse complement strand
GCCTTGAGGGCATTCACTGCAATAATAAATAAGTATTTGTTATTTCTGATTCTGCTATTAAATTAATCTCTGTAAGCAGGAGACAGATATCTCGCAGGGGATGAAAATGAATTCTACAGATTCCATATTGTGGTTACGCCTCGGGCTGAAAGACGCCGGATGTGATTCGGAATTACAGGAGAAGTTTCTGAATTTACGGCAGGAAGGTGACTGCGCCGGCGGGATTAGGTTACTCCGGCGGTTTCGTCAGCGGTTGCTGAACCGGATTCATGCGACCCAGAAAAAATTAGATTGTCTGGATTTTCTGCTGTATACTCTTGAACAGAGTGAAAGGAGAATGAAAAATGAACAGAAAGACGATGGCTTGCACGATGGCGGGTGTATTGTTGCCGGTGATCGGATGCGCTGAGGAACAACTTGCAACCAGGCCGTTGGTTGCTGAATCCTCCGGCATTCTGATCGCCTGTTATTCCTGGAGTGGCAATACCGATGAAATTGCCGATGAGATTCAGAAACGAACTGGCGGCAGACGTTTTGATATTGTGCCGGTAAAACCCTATCCCCGGGAATACCGGGTTTGCGTCGAACAGGCGAAAAAAGATATCGCTTCCGCTTATCGTCCGGAACTTGCCGAAGAGGTTGATGATTTCGACAAGTATGATACCATTTTTGTCGGCAGCCCCAATTGGTGGGGCACCATCGCTCCGCCGGTGGCCTCATTTCTGGCCGCGCACGATTTCAGTGGAAAAAACGTAATCTTCTTCTTCACCAACGGCGGGGGCGGCATGCAGAACTGTGAAAAGGATGCCCGGAAGTTATGTCCCGGCGCTGAAGTCGCCGGTGCGATCACCTTCACCGGTTCGGCTTCTGAAGGACTTGATGAATGGCTGAAAGAGGTCATCACGATCCGTCCGTCCGCCCCAGCCGGGGGGGTACTGGCTTCGCGAGAGCGTTCGATTGTCACCGCTGCCGCTTTTGCCGCCCGAGGTGATCAGGAGGGGCTTCGGCGGACCTTGATATCTGGACTTGACGCCGGAGTGACGATTAATGATTTCCGGGAAATCCTTGTCCAGCTTTATGCATACTGCGGGTTTCCGCGGAGCCTGAACGCCCTGGGAACGTTGATGGCAGTTGTGAACGAGCGCGGCAATCGTGATGCGGTTGGCGAGTTTCCCGGTGCGCCGCCGTCGGGGAGAAGTATTGATTTCGGAACGGCGAATCAGTCCCGCCTCTGTGGTGCTCCGGTAACCGGGGCGTTATTTGAGTTCGCCCCGGCAATCGACGAATATCTCAAGGCGCATCTTTTCGGGGACATCTTCTCGCGTGACAACGTTGACTGGAAGACCCGTGAACTGGCCACCGTGGCCATGCTGGCTGCTATGGACGGCGTCGAACCCCAACTCCAGGCGCATCTCGGTATTGCCGGACGCAACGGAGCGACCGACGATGAGATCGCGGAAATTCTCGCCATCGTTCGTGATGAGGTACGCGGCGGATCCAGTACTTCTCCTTTTCCGCTTGGCGAGCCCAATCGTGCGTACTCAGCGTATTTCAGCGGGCGTTCGTGGTTGGCCCCGGTGGCGACGGACGAACGGCTCGGTGTGCCGGTTTCCAACGTCACCTTTGAACCCGGATGCCGAAACAACTGGCACAAACATTCCGCCGGTCAGCTGCTGATTGCGGTGGGAGGAGTCGGTTATTACCAGGAACGCGGAGGACAGGCGCGGCGCTTGGAACCGGGCGATGTGGTGGAAATCGCCCCGAAAGTCGAACATTGGCATGGCGCGGCACCGGATCGCTGGTTCTCTCATCTGGCGGTGGAGTGCAATTCCGGTCAAAACCAAAATACCTGGCTCGAACCGGTTTCCGAGCAGGATTATCAGCAGGCAACCCAAAAGGAACAACATAATGACAATCAATAAATTTCTTTCGCTGTCGCTGGGGGTGGCCACCGTTTTAACGAATACTGTCCGGGCTGAAGAAAAGGAGTCTGCCGTCATGAAAAATCAACTTGCTATACACCAACTTGAACTTAGCGATGAATGGGACAAAACTTTTCCGGCAAGTGACCGGGTCAAACACCGCAAAGTGGTTTTCGTCAACCGTTACGGCATCACGCTGGCGGCCGACCTCTACGAACCGCTCGAGGCTGATGGAAAACTTGCAGCGATCGCGGTGAGCGGTCCTTTCGGGGCGGTCAAAGAGCAGTGCAGCGGTCTTTACGCGCAGACGCTGGCGGAACGGGGATTTCTCACCCTCGCTTTTGATCCCTCCTATACGGGAGAGAGCGGTGGCGAACCGCGCCGGATGGCTTCGCCGGACATCAACACGGAGGATTTCATGGCGGCGGTGGATTTCCTGTCGGTTCAGCCGAATGTCGATCCGGAACGTATCGGCATTCTCGGCATCTGCGGCTGGGGTGGTTTCGCTTTGAATGCCGCCGCTCTCGATACCCGAATCAAAGCCACCGTCACCTCGACCATGTACGATATGAGCCGAGTCACCGCGAACGGCTATTTCGACGCCAACGACAACGAACCGGATCGCTATGAATTGCGGAGGCGGCTCAACGCGCAACGCACCCGGGAGTACGCCCAGGGGTTTTATGAACAGGCGGGAGGTGTCGTTGATCCGCTTCCCGAGGATGCGCCGCAATTTGTGCGTGACTACTACGATTATTACAAGACGCCGCGCGGTTATCATCCGCGTTCGGGCAATTCCAACGACGGCTGGACGGTGACGGGGACGATGTCGTTTCTCAATCAGCCGATTCTCGCCTATTCCCGGGAAATCCGTTCGGCGGTTTTGATGATTCACGGAGAAAAGGCCCATTCCCGCTACTTCAGCGAGGATGCCTGGCGCGAAATGAGTTCCCGTACCGCCTACCGGGAAAACAAGGAACTGCTGATCGTGCCGGGAGCTTCGCATACCGATCTTTACGACGGTGGCGGCAGAAATGCGATTCCGTTTGACCGGATCGAATCATTTTACCGGCAGGCATTTGCAGCGTCGGACGGGGAGGGGCGGCGATGAAGAAGATCGTGATCATCTCCTCCAGTCCCCGGCGCGGCGGTAATTCCGATTTGCTCTGTGACCAATTCATGCGGGGGGCCGTCGAGGCAGGAAACCAGGTCAGGAAAATTTTCCTTCGCGATAGGAAAATCAACTTTTGTACCGGCTGCGGCTCCTGCGCCGACGGCACAAAACCCTGTGTGCAGCACGATGATGCGGCGGAGATTCTTGCGGAAATGGTCGCCGCCGATGTGATTGTGCTGGCGACACCGGTTTATTTCTATTCAATGTCAGCTCAGCTGAAAACATTGATAGACCGCAGCTGTCCCCGTTATCGGGAACTCTCCAACAAGGAATTTTGCTTCATCGTGACGGCGTGGGATCCGGATCGCACTCATCTGACGCGTACCATTGAAGCATTGCGGGGATTCACGGAGGGATGTCTTGAGAATCCCCGCGAGATGGCCATTATCTACGGAGTGGACGCCGGGGCGGCGGGAGAGATCAAATCGCGTCCGGCCTACCTGGAGGCCTATCAGCTCGGAAAGTGCATCGGTTGAAATTCTGCGGTTTTCGCTGATGCCGCCGTCACCGGATAGCGGATCAACCCCGGCCTGCCGCAAGCAGCCGTTGCCATTCGTCAAGCACGAGGCGGGAAATTTGTTCCGGCCCGGTTTCCCGCACCGTCAGAAGTCGCTTCGCGTTTTTCCTGCAGACTCGGCGAAGAACATTCAAAGCGTTGTGACTGTTCACCCGGGTGATGAAAACCACAATGTCTGCTGATTTGGTCGTGAACCTTAGTTGTTCAGCTCCACCGCCGTCGCAGCGGCCGGAATGGAAGAAAAATTCTGCCGTACCGAGCGATTCAAAAGTATGGCGATATTGTTCTCGGAGTCGTTCCAATCCGCCGACCAGGAGGATTCTGGCATTTGTGAGGGATAGTTCCGATTGAGGGAGGGGAAGGGCTGACGGTAGTTCCGACAGCGGATTTTTTCCCTCCCCGGCGGCCGGGGAGGAGGGGCGGAGACAAAATGATTCCCCTAATTCAACTCTTTCGGATTGGGAGGGGAGGTTGCGGGAAACTTTCCCGAGTTCGTAACGCAACATCCGCAGTTCGCGCTGGTGAATCCTGGTTTCTGCGAGTGATCGCTTCAGGGCATGGTTTTCCCGCTCAAGTGCGGTAAGGCGAATGCGCAGTTCGTTCTGGTTCTGACGAAGTCGCCCTGTTTCGATTTCCTGTTCGGCGAGCAGTTGTTCCTGACGCGCACATCGAACCAGTGCTCCTCGTTCCGGATGAAAAGAGCCGAGTGTCAACAAATGGACGTGATAGGTCAGTAACGAACTAATCTCCGGACGTTCGTCTGTGGCCATCGCCCAGAAAATTCCTCCTGGATTTTGGGTGAAGCGGGCAGTCGTGTATTGGAGCAGTTCATCGCTGTCTATATTCACGGGACGGCGCCGTAAGGCCTCCTGCTCTCCGGCGTGGAGACGGTGAAAATGGCGGGCCAGTGCGTCGGCAGCCGCTCCCGATGCATTGCGACACTCACGGTGAAGGCGGTGGAACAGCAACGCCGGATTGGATGCCGTTCCATCCGACTGGTGGCCGGCGCGTTTTATGACCCGGCGAAAACGTTGCTCATCCCAATTCAATGCGAGGAGCAGTGCGAGACTCATACAATCAAGAGTTCTGAAAATTTCACCGTTCTGACTCATTTGCCGCCTCCGGATTTCGGATGGTTAACCTCTTTTTTACCTATGAGATAAGAACAGAACGATCATTTCAGTTCGCTGCGGAGCTGTTCAACCCAGGCGGTAATTCGTCCGGCAGTCTTTTCCGGCTGGTTGTCATCATCGAGGGCAAGGCCGCAGAAGAATCCTGCCCGTTCGGCGAGCGAACTGGTATGAAGATAACCGGTAGCCGAGGTTTGTCCGATCAGAAGCGCCCCTGCTTCCTCTGCCCTGGTTGCAAGAATGCCAATGGCGTCACAGAAGGTATCGGAGAAGCCGCTTTGGTCACCGGTGCCGAATACCGCGACCCTTTTGCCTTGGAGATTGGCAGGCGTGAGCAGGTGGACTCTGGAGGACCAGTCATCCTGGAGTTCGCCAAGTCCCCAGGTGGAACTACCGAGAATCAGCAGTTCCGCGTCGAAATCGGCAGAGGTGGCGTTGGCGACATTCAATGCTTCAACTCCGAGCGCAGCAGCAATCTTTCGGGCCGCACGTTCAGTATTTCCGGTTGAACTTCCGTAAATCACTTTGAATTTATCCATTTGCCATACTCCTGTGTTTGATGTTGATGGAAGATATTTTTTCAAAGAAACTCTGCGTATCCTCGCAGAGATCGAATACAGTGGCCGCAAATGATTCCACCCGGCGATATAATTCCATTCGTGCCAGCGATTCTCCGGCATCTCCGAAAATCACCCAGTTGCCGCGGTGAATTGTTGTTCGGGGTAGGTTGTCTATGAATCCCTGAACATCTTTGGCGGGATAGCCGATGAAGACTCCTACTTCGTGTGGGCATTTTTCGACCTGAAACCGTTCCCGAAGTTTTTCCAACAACAATTCCGGAGGAGCCGGGACCGGATAGTCGAGACGGCGGAGCAGGGTCTGGTTTTCGGGTAGCGCCAGTATTTCTGCGAGTTTACCGCGGTGGTGGAAAAGGATCAGTGAACTTTCATCTTCAATTCGCAATTCCCGGTAATCAAGCGCAAGAGTTTCGAGGATATCTCGACGGTACAGACAGAATTGAAAACCATCCTGGTTACGGCTCTGGTAACAGTGACGGACACGGAGGAGTTCCGCGGGTTTGACTCCACTTCTCACCGGTGCGGTTTTAAGGAGCAGGAAGCGGAGGAGTTCCTTGCGATGATAGGGATTAATAGTCATGTTACTTAGTCTTGCCTAAATCGTCTTTTAAAAAAATACCCAAACAAATGCCGGCGGTGATCTTCTGGAAAATAATATAATCGCCTGATTGTAGATTGTCAATTAGTTTTGACAAACTTTTTTGTAATTTTCTGAAATCTGCTTTTTCCCTGATATCTCCCCTCGCTCAGGGCTGGCGCGGTGCGAAATCGCAGCACCGCACGTTTCAGCGTTAAACAGAGGAAGTTCTGATTTCGTTGACCGCCTCCAGCATGGCCAGATAGTTGACCGCCGGCACGTAAGCGGGAATCGAATTTCCCGTCCCGACAGCGAACCCTCCGGCGATGGCGAAATAGTGCGGCACATGTTCGAGAATGTATTCCCGGATTCGTTCAGGAGTCTCCATGACGATGAAATTCATGTCAATGCCGCCGAAGAGACCGATCCGATCCGAATATCTCTCGATCCAGTATTCGAAGGGAGCAATCGCATCTTCGTTGGAGTGCTTGGCATCGATCCCCGCGGCGATCAGCTCATCCATGACTTCAAAGATACAACCGCAGCTGTGGAGCAGGAACGGCCTGCCGCTCCGGTGCACCAGATCGATGACCCGCCGGTATTGCGGGATTATATCCACGCGCACCGTGTCCGGCATCGTCAGCAGAGAACTTCTGAAGCCGAGGTCGTCCCCGAAACGACAGACACAGTAAAACTCTCCGAACTCCCGGAGAAACCGCGCCCAGACTTCCGCGAGCAGATCGCCGATCCGCCGGTAGAGGTCATGATGAGCCTCCTCGTCGTCGATTTGCAGAAAAGGGAGATATTCCAGACCGACCAGCGCTTCGGAGATTTCAAAAACTCCGTTGCCGACCCCGCCGATCGCCTTCATCCCGGGCGGTAGATTGCGACCCAGCGCCTCAAAACGGGGTGCCGCCATATCGTACCAGCGGCTCGCCAGACCATTCCAGTCGAAGGCGGCGATGTCATCGCGGTTCTGGAGCGGCCCGGCGCCGCCGCACAACGCCCCCTGACCCGGCAGCACTTCGGTGATACATTGTTCAAAGGTCACCACGTCGTAACCGGTCCGGCGGAAGAAATCACAATATATCCGCATTCCGGCATCCGCATCCGCAGCCATGATCCGGGGCAGTTCAGTGCCGGTCAGTTCCCCGATCACCTCATAACCGACATTGTGTTCGTACAGCGGCAGAATCTCCGCCCGGTGGTTGGTCGCGGCGGCGACAATGCGCCGGTAATCCGGAGCTATAGTGGTTTCAAACATGATGATCCTCCTTTATCCATACGTGAATATAGCACTGGCGGCCCGCTTTGCAAGCGGTTTGGCCGGGCGGAGGAAAATTTTCGGCAGAATAGTAACAATTGTGATATTACTTTAACATTTATGCTATTGCCAAAGCACTGAAAATGGCATATAATTTATATCAGAAGAACAGGGGCGGGAATATTTCCCTCCGGTTCCGGCACTCCGAACTGGGATGAAGACGGGATTTTCCCAGTCGGCCGGAGGTTTCGCTCCGCAAATTGAAGACCGTGCCCCGCGCGGTGATTTTCACAGGAGACGGGAATGGCAAAATCAGCTGAATATCAGGTCATCGTCTGCGGTGGCGGTCCGGCGGGATGCGCCGCCGCGATCAGCGCCGGGCGCGGCGGTTGCCGGACGTTACTCGTGGAGGAGACGGGAATGCTCGGCGGAGTCGGAGGTCCAGGCGGGGTTTCTCACTGGCTCGGCGGACGTTCGCGTGACTGTTCGACCTTTGTGGTCGGCGGCATCTTTGAATCCCTGGTGCGCGAAGCGGCGGCGGAGGGCATCGCCATACTGCCGGAAGTCGAGGAGTTTTCTCCTTTTGGCTGGGGATCCGGCCCCCACCATCTGACCGCCGGAGTCCCCTTCGACCACTGGCGGATGGCGGAGTTTCTGGACCGCAAGGTGCTGGAAGCCGGCGTCGATATCTGCTTTTTCACCCGCTTTATCGGTGCGGAATGCCATGACGGCAGAATCACCGGCATCACCTTACACAACAAAAGCGGCCTAACCCATTGGCAACCACGGTTGGTGATCGATGCCACCGGCGATGCGGATGTCGCCGCCGCCGCGGGATGTGATTGTTCATTCGGCACCCCGGAGGGGCTGACGGCCCCCGCCAGTCTGGAGTTCCGGGTGTCGGGAGTCGATACCGGAGCGATGCGCAACTATATCCGGGAACATCAGGCCGGAAGATTTCTTGTCGAAATCGGAAAACTGCGCTCCGCCGGACAATGGCCGTTCCCTTATGATCGTTTTATCTCTGTCCGAATGGTCGATCGCGATATGCTGCTTGTCAACACCGTCCGGCTGGTCGGCGTGAATGGTACTGACGGTAAATCGCTCTCCGACGCGATGATCCGCGGACGCCGGGAAATCATGGCGCTGTTCGAAATCATGAAGAAATATTTCCCCGGCTTCAAAAACAGCCGGATCGCCGATATCGCCACCATCCCCGGAATCCGCGAATCAAGACGAATAAGCAGCGGGGATACCTTGACGGTGGAAGACATTTTGCGCCACCGGCAGTTTGAGGACATCATTGGCTATTGCTGCTACGGCTGGGATCTTCCTGATCCGGAACGGCCGAGTCTGCAGCATTTCCACGGCCGGGTCGCTGCGCCGGAATATTTCCCCCTCCCGTTTCACATCATGAAACCGCATTCCGTCACTAATCTGCTCTGCCCGGGCCGGGCGGTCGACGCCGAACGGGAAGTGCTCGGCGCCATCCGGGTCATGGCCTCCTGCATGGCGATGGGAGAGGCCGCCGGTACGGCGGCCACCTTGACTGAAGATTTCACGCAGCTGCCGATTGAGAAGCTGAAACAGCGATTGACGGCGGCCGGTTGCCGGCTCGCTCCGCCGGAAGTACTGCCGCAGTGAAAACGGGAAGTGAAATGCCGGCCGAAATGAAAAAGCTATCTGGAAAGAAAATAAAGCATGAACAATCGTGAACGGACATTGGCGATTTTCCGGCGACAGCATGTCGATCGACTGCCGGCGGTACACTTCGGCTTCTGGGGGGAGACCGTGGCGAAGTTTCTCGCGGAAAAGCGTTTTACACTGGATGAAACCGGTGGGGAGTTTCCCCACAATAACACCCCGGCGCAGGCGATGCTGGCCAAAAAACTCGGATTCGATTTCAACTGGGAACCGTTTCTGCCGGTCACCTTCTTTCTCGATCCGCCGTTTGAACGCGAAAGGGTGGGAGAAACCGCCGACGGTACTCCGCTGATCCGCAATCAATACGGCGCGGTCGAGGTGGAGATCGAGGGCGCGGGAGGAATCCCGGCCGAAGTTGATCATCTGCTCAAGGATCGGGATTCCTATGAAAAATATTACCGCGAACGATTGAAATATTCCGATCGGCGGATTCCGGTCGATCGGTGGCGGGAACTCGTTGGGAATCGGGCGTTCGACTGGGGAGAGAATCCGGTGGGGCTTTTCGCAGGAAGTCTTTTCGGCCGCCTCCGCAACGCGATGGGTTTGGAAGGGGTGAGTTTGCTGTACTACGATGACGAGGCTTTGTTTGCGGAGATGATCGACACGGTCGGCGAACTGACCCGGCAATGTGTGGAACGACAGCTGACACTGGCCGGCGAGCTGGGGCTTACGGTTGATTATGTGCATTTCTGGGAGGATATCTGCTTCCGGAACGGTCCGCTGGTTCATCCGGAGGTGTTCCGTAAATATGTTGCTCCGCATTACCGGCGGATCAATGAGTATCTGCACCGGCACGGGGTGAATTACATCTCAGTGGACTGCGACGGGGATATCCGGTCGCTGGCGCCGATCTGGCTGGAGAACGGGGTCAACGTGATGTTTCCGATCGAGATCGGCACCTGGAACGGCAACTACGGCGAACTGGAACGATGCTGCGGGCGGGAGATCCTCGGGGTCGGTGGTGCGAGCAAATTTGTGTTTGCCGGTGATTATGGCGATGTCGACCGCGAAATCGAACGCCTCAAACCGCTGATCGCTGAAGGGGGATTCATTCCGTGTCCGGATCACCGGATCCCGCCGGACGCCCGCTGGGAGAATATCCAGTATTATTGTGACCGGATCAAAGAGCTTAAAATATGATTCATCAGCAACAGGAGATTAGTTAGATGAAAAATTTTCTGTGGATAAGTTGCTGCAGTGCACTGCTGTGGCTGGGAAGCACCCTGTACGGCGGAGAAACCGTGCTCAAGTTTGCCGATGACATCAATGTCTTCAAAGCGGACGAAGAAGCTGACTTCACCGCCGCGGCGGATAGCGAGTTGACCATCACCGACAATCAGGGGAATGCGGTGGTCTCCCGGAGCGATGCCGCAGGTCGAGTGAAAACCGGTCCTCTGCCGCCGGGATATTACCGGGTTTCCTACGGGGAGGGGGTGATCGGCAGCTTTGTCGTGGTCCCCGCCGCGTATCAGAACGATGAAAACAGTGCGCTTGCGGTGGATTTCGCCGTCTCGACGAGCGGAGATCTGCCCGAGTCCCGGGAGGAACGGCTGCGGCTGTTCGAGAAGAACGCCCGCCTGGCCGAACTGGCCGGGGTGCGCACCATCCGGGAACGGATCAACAGCGCCGGAGTGAAAAAGGGCGCTGACGGATTCTCCTACTCCAACTTCAACACCACCAACATGGCGAGGATTGCCGGCGAACACGGACTGCAGGTGACCGCGGTATTTCAGAATATGCCGCGGGAACTCGGGCGTGACCGCGACAGCCTGAAAACACCCGCAAATCTGCGCGACAGTTACAATATCGTCAGCGCGATGGCCGATGCGCTGGGACCTTTCGTCGACAACTGGGAAATCTACAATGAGATCGATCTGCGCAACTTCTACCAGGGTTCGGCCTGCGAATATGCGGCTTTCATGAAGGTGGCGTCACTGGCAATTCAGAGACATGATCCCGGCAGCCGGGTGCTGCTGAGTTCATTTGCGACCGCCGCTCCTGAATTTCGGCGTCTGCTGACACTCTCGGGATGTGAAGAATACTATAACCTCAACAATCTTCACAGCTATTCGCAGGGTGAGGCGCTCAGCAGCTACTTCCGAAACTACACCGGCAAACTGGACGGCGGCGCCTGGGCGACGGAGATCGGCATGCATTTGCCCGGGACGGTGAATCGCGGTCAGGAGATTCCCGAAGAGGTGTCGAAAAAGGCGGCCGAAACGATTGGTACTCTCTACAGCGAGGCGCTCGCCGGCGGAGTGTTGAAGGCGTATTTCTTCCTGTGGCGCTACTATCCGTCACTGGTATCGATTCTGGACATGGGGTTCAATGCGACGGAACGCTACGCGGCGCTGGCGACCGCCAACTGGCTGCTCGGCAATGCGAAATATCGTTCGACGCAGGATATCGACGGGGTTCGCACCCATCTTTTCGACACCGGCAGCGGCAGTCAGACGCTGGTGTTGACCGCGGGAAGTAAGGGTACGGCGCGGGTACGGGTTGCCGGGGAATACGCTCTGCACGGCGCCACCGGGGAGGTGATCTCGCGGGGCGAGGGGAACGGCGAACCGATCGAGGTGGCTGCCGGTCAGGATACCCGTTACCTGTGCGCAAAATCAATTCAGGTTGACGGCGGTGCGACTGTCAGTGCCCGGGAGGAGAAGAGCGAACTTCATTCTCCGGCGGCGATTCTTTCGGTGACGGTTGACGGCAAGGTTCCCTACAACCACACCACCGCGTCCTATGAATTGAAACCCGGAGAGACGATTTCCGGGAAGGTGCGGATTGAGAGCTTCTCCGACGAAAGGGTGCATTATCAGCTCAAGGCCGCGTTGGCGGAGGGCGGATGGAAATATGAGTTCACCGGGGAGAACGCCTCGGTGCCGGGAAATACCGGGAAGAACTTCAACTTCACGGTCACGGCTCCGGCGGAGACGGATCGCGGCACTCAGCGTGCGACTCTGGTGTTCACGACGCCGGGGCTGGCGCCGGCTGCGGTAAATTTCGCGATAGCGGCCCGGGAGCTGGAACCGGTGGAAGTGGTGCCGGCGTTCCGGGATTTCGGCGAATTGCGCTGGCATCCGGGCGGCTACAACCGGCAGATCATGAAGGCGGCGATTTCGGGAAACAACTTCAAGGTTGATTTCACCGCGCCGGGGGTGAGAATGTTCTGGCCCTACATTGATGCCCCGAAGGGGAAAGCGTTTGACTGGTCGGGGTACGCCGGCTTGCGGATCACACTGGATGTTAAGTCGATTCGTCCGGGTACCTGGTTCATGGCCACGCTGACCGAACCGCAGGGCACCCGTTACAACAGCGCCAGAATCATGGTGGAAAGCCCGGGAAAACATGTGTTGCTGCTGTTGTTCAATGAGTTTGTCTACTTCGATTCGGTGCCGGATGAACCGTTGTTCACGCTGGATACCGACCGGATAATCCGTTTCGGACTGGGGTTCCATACGTTGCAGAAATTCAAGGAGAACTTCCAGGAGAATTACACAGTGGAATACGACGTGGTCAGCATTGAGGCGGTAAAATACCCGGTCGATGCCGAGTAACCGTCGCCAGTTTCAACCTCTTCCACGACGGGAAATGGTCGGATCGGATGGAGGAGAGAGGTTACCGGAGAATGAGCGGACGTGGCTGACATGTCCGCTTATTTTTCTTTTTTATACGAATAACTTTCTCGATAACCGGTTGACAAAACGTTCTAAATGTATTAGAGTATTCTTTCAGCAAAGATACGCCATTGACCAGTCAGATTCCGCATCCGGCCGGGAATGCCAGTGTTGGCTCCGGAAAAATTCATTGCGAGGTGACGGTGGATGTTGCAAGTGGGTAGAGAATACCGAGAGAGGTTGCGATTATGAAAATTCAGGTTGATGACATGCCGACCAACAGCGTTAGTCGCCGTATGAGGAATAACTGCCGGCAGATAAGGTTGGGTTGCCGGAAAACGGTTTTGATGATATTCGGAATCTTGATGGCGCTGTTTGGGGTTGCCGGTTGCCGTTCGGTGCCGGTTACCGGGCGGACGCAGCTGTTGCTGACGACCTCCAGTTATGAAAACCAGCTCGGTGAGGAGGGGTATCAGGAATATAAGGCGCAGTTTCCCCGTTCCGGCAATGCGAGGTACAATCAGGCGCTGGAGCGCTGCGGCAGGGCGATTGCGGAAGTGGCCGATCAGGATGATTTCAACTGGGAGTTCGTTGTGCTCGAAACCGAAACGCAGAACGCGTTCTGTCTGCCCGGCGGCAAGGTCGCCGTCTATTCCGGCTTGATGGATGTGATGAAAAACGAAGCGGAACTCGCCTGCGTGGTTGCCCATGAGGCCGCGCATGCGATCGCCCGTCACGGCGGCGAACGGATCTCCTGGGGATACCTGCAGAACCTCGGGGCGCTCGGAGTGGCGCTGGGGTTCAACAATGAAACCGCCAACGCTGTTTACGGCATCGGAACTCAACTGGGAGTGATGCTGCCCTTCAGCCGGGAAAATGAGTATGAGGCCGATGAAATCGGTTTGATTCTGATGGCGAAAGCCGGATACGATCCTCAGGCGGCGATCGATTTCTGGAGCCGTTTCAGCGAGGGGAAAACGCCGAGCTGGACGGAGACGATCACCTCCACCCACCCCTGTGATGCCGATCGGATTCAGCAGTTCCGGGAGAACCTGCCGAAAGCGGAGGAGTACTACCGGCAGGCAGCCGCTCCCAAAGGGAAAGGGGTGATCTTCCGGTGAGTCTACCCAGGGGTGGAGATGAAGTGCATTGTATATCTGGTTTCAAAATTTCAAAACCCCTGTCACGACTGCCGGAGTTGTAAATGGGAAAGTAAAATATTCAAATTATACAATTCCTCGCGTGAGGTTTAACATTTCGGCCTGATGGTTGGCATCAGTTCGTTTTTGTGACAGGCAACCCATTTTAAGAGGGATGACGTTGTTGAAAGCGCTGAATGCCGGTATACTCCAGCCCTGAAAAAACTGGAACTGAAGGCGCCATAGACCCCTGCGGGATGGTATCGACAATTCCAATAATCCGGATTTATACGACATCATGAATTTATTCTGGCTTACTCTCATTTTGCTGATTGCCTGCGGCGCCATGATTGAGGGCTGCAAAAAATATTTTATAAGTTATGATCGGGTGGTGATTTCATCCCTGGCGGTGATCTTATGCGCCCTGTTCGGATTGTTGTTTGCGCTCCAGTTCTCGTCTTTGTGGTTGACGCTGGCCTATTTGATTGTTCTCGTGTCGACAATATTGAAATTTCTTCAGGATTCCCTGCTTTCGAAAATCGGTTACAAGATTGATTACTACAAGGAAGATAGTTCCATATTCGCGGCATTGGTCGTTTTTTACACTCTGTTTGCCATCGGGATGGGAATTTTCTCTCTTGAACCGGGTGGCTGGACGGTGACGCTACTGTGTATTTTTTCCGGTAGTTCGATTTATTGCGCGGGCGAATTGTTTTTTGCCAATTACAAGCTGGAAAAAATATTCAACAATGACTTCACTTACGCCGATATACCGGGGCTGCTGGACAAACTTGAATATGACAAAAAGAATGACAAGGACAAGCGACGTTACGAACATTTCGTTCGTTGTGTGACCAATTATAAAGTTCGACAGGAGAAACTCATTTCGTTGTCTCTCGACGGGAGTGAACTTTTTTTCGCTCCGGGATACCTGAACAAAATTTGTGAAGCGGTTTCGAAAAAGTTTCTTCAAGCAAAGCGCATTTCCGTGTCCGAAGGCATGGGCTTTGTTCGTAATTATCTGGCGGTAAACGAAAACGCGATCAATGATTTTATTTTGAATCCCGAGAATGACGTCCAGCGTTTCACGTTTGCGGATGGCGATTATTATGTGAGCAATCTTTACCGCGACCACATTGCGGTGTGTAACTCCTGCGGGATCGCGGAATTTTATGAAGATCCGGATCAAACTCCACATGAATATTTCTGCAGTACGATGTGCCGGGAAACCGAAGAGCAATGCATGAGACTTGCCGATGAACTGCGGAAAGAGAATCTGGCAAAATATGCGATTGACGCGGCCACCTGGGGCAGTTCAATTCCAGGTATTGCGGAGAGCCGGCAGAAAAACGTCCGTCTTGTTTCTCCCAACGCCCGGGGGCCGCACGGTTTTGCCGCTGAAGAAGCGAACACCATGATCGACCGGCTAACCGGGAAAAAAGCTGTGATTGTCGGAGGGGACAATGCCAAAGCTGGAGCCGACCGGCTCGTCAATGGGGATTTCATTCAGACGAAGTACTGTGCCACGGCTAATCAAAGTGTAAATGCGGCCTTTTCTGATCAGACCGGAAACTATCGTTACATGAACCCAGACGGGACCCCGATGCAGCTCGAAGTCCCGCGGGATCAATATGCCGCGGCGGTGGAAGCGATGAAGAGAAAAATCAGCGAGGGCAAAGTTCCCGGGGTTTCCAATCCCGACGAAGCCAGAAATATCGTCAGGAGAGGCAATATTACCTATGAGCAGGCAAAGGCGATCTGCAAGTTCGGAACTATTGAAAGTCTGGCATTCGACGCTTACCGCGGAACCATCGTCGGTTTGAGTGCGGGCGGAATTTCGTTCATTATTTCCACTGCGATCGTCTACTGGAAAACTCGGGATATCAAACTGGCGTTGAAGTCTTCGGTTATGGTGGGGGTACAGGCGGGAGGAAAAGCGTTTGCAGCATTTGTCATTGCGTCACAGGCACAGAGGATTCCCGCGGTCAATGCATTTCTTGACAGTGTGATCAACTTTAATTTCGGCAGCGGCAAACTTGCTCACCGGTTTGGAGAGGGACTTTACAAGCTCGGTGGTTCGACGGGTAATTTCAATAAAACCGCCAACGCCACGCTCAAAAGTGCTTCCACCGCTGCGGCGGCAATGCTGGTGGTGGTCTCATCCATTGAAGTCAGCAAAATGGTTTGCAGCCGGATTTCCGGTATGCAATGCGTGAAAAACATTGCGGTTTCGGCAGGCGGAATATCGGCGGGGGTGCTCGGCGCTGTTGTCGGCGGGGCATTCATACCTGTTGTCGGGAGTGTGATCGGCGGAGTTATTGGGGGGACAATCGGGTCGTGCATATCTAAAAAAGTAATGGATAATTTCATAGCGGACGATTCGGTGGCGATGTTGAAATTGGTGACACTTCACTTTGAGCATCTGTCCAGGGAATTTTGTTTTGGCGCAGACGAAATTGCGTTGGCCACCGAGGCTCTGAATGCCTATCTGATGTCCCGGAAATCGTGGGTTGAAGATATTTTTTCGCATACCGATTGCCGGCGCCAATATATCAACAGTTTCATGAAGCCGTTGTTTGTCAGAGTCTGCGTACAACGTCAACCGGTTACGTTCAATGATCTGTCCGAGGAGAAAATCGTGTCGGCGCTGGCGGGGTGAACGGTGGCAGATGGTGTGATTGGGCCGGATGGCGGCAGTGCTCGGAACGGCAGGCGGAATATCGGCGGGGAAAACGGCGAACTGTCATCGGGCCGCGATGTTTTCCAAAATATAAGGCGTGGTTGCGATCCGGTTTATGCACTCCCTACCTGGGGGGAGAGGGGAAACCATGCTTTTATTGCGGGAGTGAGCCGGGGTTCAAAAGCGGGAAGAGATGATTTTAAAAGTCACTTTGCGGCGAGAGCACGCAGGATGGCGCTCTCCTCCTCATCCGGATCTTTCGCAAGGCGTTCGGCGACGTGCGCGCGGAACGATTCAAAACGGTTCTCCTCAAGAATCCGGTGCGGACAGTATTTCCCGTTCCAATCCTGATGCATCCGCAGGTCGGCAGCCGTAAGTTTGAAGTGGCGCAGCAGCGCCGCGGCGAGAATTTCCGCATTCGCTTCGCTGCGTCGGTATTGCCAGTCCGCTTCTCCACGGCACTGGCTGCGGCAGATTTCCACTCCGATGCTTTCACAGTTTCCAGAACCCTTTGAACCGTCTCCCGCATGCCAGCCGTGGATGTCCAGCGGGAGAATCTGTACCGCTTCGCGTTCGTCTACCGCGAAGTGAAACGAAACACTGGCCTTATCGCGCCGGGTATCCACCCGGTCACGTTCCTGGCGTGCGGAAAAGGGTTCGGCGGTGTTGTGGATCGTCACATAGCGGACGGCGCGGAATTTGCCCGGCAACTTGTAACGCCGGTTATAGCTGTTGTTTTCAATGAGAGCACGGACAAAAGAAATGGTGCGCTCTCCTTGCTCCTCCGGTTCCGGACCGGCGATATTCTGCCGGAACCACGCCGCCTTTCCCGGTTCCGGCACATAACAGCGGGGCACTGCAATGCCGTGGTTCCTGAGTGCCGAGAGCAATCCGGCGTAATCGGTCCGACTGCTCCAGCCGGAGATATCCGCTTCACGATAGCCGCTGCGTTTCAGTTCGGCTGGCAGATCCTCAAGTTTGCCGGTTGCGCCGGTTCCGAAAATAAAGAAGGTTTCGACGCCGTTTTTGTCGCGGTTCAGCCCAACCGCCGCCGGGGCGGAGGCGACAGCAGTCGGTTTTGCAGCACCGACCATGATGAACAATACCGGTATGGTGAAAACTATTTTAATTATTTGTCTGAACATATTCCGGTTTCCAAAGTGTCTTAAGCGTACATTTCAGAGGTTTTGTGACAATACGGCGGCGGAAGAGTCCGCCCTTGAACGCCGCCGGTGTCGTTTTTCTACTTTATACTGCGATGAAGAATTTTGCAAGTTTTGGGAAGTTTGTGTTCATCAGCATACAGTGATCCGGAAGGGAGGCGGAGGGCTGGCATAGCGTAGTAGTTACCCGGCAGTCGGAAGTTTCACTGTAAATCGATATAAATTATCCCGGCTGCAATTTTCCGGGTTGCATTACGCCGCAAATGTATTATAGTATAGGAATGACTTCCGGCTTGGGAAGGCGGTTGTACGCATTTCCGGGGCGGAGTTTTTGTGTATTGTGCCCAACATTTCATTTACAAACCGTAACCATGTTCATAACTAACATACTCAACGATCGGGTTTTTAACCGTAAACTGCTGTCGCTGGCATTTCCGATCACCCTGCAGAATCTGATGCTGGCGCTGGTGGCGGCGGCGGACGCGGTGATGCTGGGCAAGGTGAGCCAGAACGCAATGGCGGCGGTTTCGCTGGCGACCCAGATCCAATTCGTTCAGAACATGCTTCTGGGAGCGATTGTCTGCGGAGTTGGTATTCTCGGAGCCCAATACTGGGGCAAAGAGGACAAGAAGATGCTCGGGGAGATTTTCGGCTTGAGCATCAACGAAGCGATGCTGGTTTCGGTGGCATTTTTCATCGGTTGCCGCTGCTTCCCGGAAAAGCTCATGCTGCTTTTTGCGCACGATCCGGAACTGGTTCGGATCGGGGCGGAATATTTGAGGATCGCCAGCTGGTCATACCTGTTGACGGGGGTGTCGCAGTGTTATCTGGCGATCATGCGCGTGAGCGAACATGCTTCCCGCTCGGCATGGATCAGTTCGGGCGCGGTGATTCTGAACATCGTTT
>CAKUKT010000016.1 GCA_934663655.1 uncultured Victivallaceae bacterium | reverse complement strand
GCGATTTGAGCTTGTGTTCGGTAATGTAGGCAACCGCCTTCTCGATATCCCTGGAAGCCTCGTGTTCGCCGAGGTATTCCAGCATCATGGCGGCGGAAAGAATTGCCGCGCAGGGGTTGATCACGCCGAGACCGGTATATTTCGGGGCGGAGCCGCCGATCGGTTCGAACATGCTGACGCCACCGGGTTCGGGATTGATGTTCCCGCCCGCGGCGATTCCCATGCCGCCCTGCGTCATCGCGCCGAGGTCGGTGATGATGTCACCAAAAATGTTGCAGGTGACGATCACATCGAACCATTCCGGATTTTTGACCATCCACATCGTGATCGCATCAACGTGGCTGTAGCTGGTTTTGACCTCCGGATAGTCGGGAGCCACTTCATTGAAGACCCGTTCCCACAATCCGAAAACATAGGTGAGCACATTGGTCTTGCCGCAGAGCGTGAGCTGCGAAGTTTTACCGGCGGCGATATCTTCGGCGGAGAGTCCGCGCCACGGATTTTCATGGCTGTGACGGGCGCGCGCCGTCTCAAACGCATAACGGATGCAGCGTTCAACCTGGCGGCGGGTATAGACCATCGTCTGCATCGCCACCTCGTCCGGGGTGCCCACCTGGGTGGCGCCGCCCACTCCGGTGTAGATGCCGCCGGTGTTCTCCCGGACCACCACATAGTCGATGTCCTCGGGTTTTTTGTTGGCCAGCGGCGTTTCCACCCCCGGGAACAACTTCACCGGACGCAGATTGATATATTGGTCGAGTTCGAAACGCAGCCGCAGCAGAATTCCCTTTTCCAGCACCCCCGGTTTCACCTTGGGATGGCCGATTGCGCCGAGCAGCACCGCGTCGAATTTACGGAGTCGGTCCGCCGCGTCGTCGGGCAGGGTTTCTCCGGTGGCGAGGTAGTGCTCCCCGCCCCAGTCGATGAAGCTCTTTTCTGTGGTGAATCCGAACTTGCTGCCGGCGGCGTCAAGTACCTTGACCGCCTCGGCGATCACTTCCGGGCCGGTTCCATCGCCGGGAATGACCGCAATTTTATAATTTTTTGCCATGATAATGGACTTTCATCAGTTTAAAGGTTTCAGACGGCTTTATTCAGTAACGCTTCTGGCGGCTCTTGGCCAGCACCCGGAGACGCAGCGCGTTGAGCTTGATGAAACCGGCCGCATCCTTGTGGTCGTAGGCATCGACGCCCTCAAAACTCGCCACCGCGTCGTCGTAAAGACTGTACTCCGAACGTCGGCCGGTGACAAAGCAGTTGCCCTTGAAGAGCTTGAGACGAACTTCCCCGGTGACGAAACGCTGACTTTCAGTGATCGCCGCCTGCAGCATTTCCCGTTCGGGCGCGTACCAGAAACCGTTGTAAACCATGTCCGCGTAGCGCGGAATCAGGCTGTCGCGCAAATGCATCACTTCCCGATCCATCGTGATCTCTTCCAGACCGCGGTGTGCGATGTGCAGCATTGTGCCTCCGGGAGTTTCGTAAACGCCGCGCGATTTCATGCCGACAAAGCGGTTTTCCACGATATCCACCCGGCCGACCGCATGGTTGCGGCCGATCGCATTGAGTTTGCGCATCAGCGACGCCGGAGAGAGTTCTTCCCCGTTTACGCACTTGGGAACACCTTTCTCAAAGTAGATGATCACATCTTCGGGTTCATTCGCGGCATCTTTGAGCGCCTTGGTCATCACCGCGATCTCTTCGGGAAATTCATTCCACGGATCCTCGAGAATCCCGCCCTCGAAGCTGATGTGCAGCAAATTGCGGTCCATGCTGTAGGGCTTGGCAGCGGTGGTGGTGACCGGAATCCCGTTCTCCTGCGCATACTTCACCAGATCCATCCGGCCGGTGAAATCCCATTCCCGCCACGGCGCGATGATCTTGATATCCGGTTCCATCGCGTAAGCGGTGAGTTCAAAGCGCACCTGGTCGTTGCCCTTGCCGGTGGCGCCGTGGCAGATCGCGTCCGCGCCTTCGGCCCGGGCGATTTCGATCAGCCGTTTACCGATCAGCGGCCGGGCAATTGAGGTGCCGAGCAGATAATTGCCTTCGTAGATGGCGTTGGCCTGCATCATCGGGAAGATGAAGTCGCGCGCAAATTCCTCGGTCAGGTCCTCGACATAGCACTTGCTCGCCCCGGTCCGGATCGCCTTTTCTTCGACTCCGTTGAGTTCCTCCTCCTGGCCGACGTCGGCGCAGAAGCCGATTACTTCGGCATGGTATTTCTCCTTGACCCACTTCACGATCACCGAGGTGTCGAGACCGCCGGAATAGGCAACTACGACTTTCATTTCAAATTCGTCTCCAGAAAATTGGTTTGAGATTTACGTCCCGTCGGCTTTCAATTCCGCGGCGGCGGCGCTATATTATGTATAATATACTCTTGTCTATCAATTTTGGCAACCCCCGGCACGGAGATGGAAGATTTTTTTGATCAGCTGATCGCCGCCGTTCAGCGTGAGGGTGCGCGGCATCCCGGGCATCTGGTTGCTCCGGAAACCTTTGCCGCGCTGGCGCCGGGAGCGGTTCGGCCTGCCGTTCCGGTTCCGGCGGCTTCCCCGGCGGTTCCGGAGAACCCGCCCGCTTCCGCTTCCGGAACGGCGCCCGGCGTAATCAGCGCGGCTTCGCTTGAGGAACTCGCCGGTTCTCTCGCCGGATGTTCCCGCTGTCCGCTTGCCGCCGGACGTCATAATATTGTTTTCGGAGAAGGAAATCCCCATCCGCGGTTGATGTTCATCGGCGAAGGGCCGGGGTACGACGAGGACCGAACCGGGCGTCCTTTCGTCGGAAGAGCCGGCGAACTGCTGACTCGGATGATCGTGGCGATGGGGTTCCGGCGCGAGGAGGTGTACATCGCCAACGTCGTTAAATGCCGGCCGCCGGACAACCGGACGCCGACTCCGGAAGAGGCGGCGGTGTGCGGGGAATTTCTCAAAACTCAGATCCGGTTGCTGGCTCCGGAGGTGATGGTGCTCCTCGGCGCCAGCGCCGCCCACTATCTGCTCGGTCGCCGGGAGGGGATCTCCCGGCTGCGCGGCCGCTGGCTTGAATATGAAGCAATCCCGGTGATGCCGACCTTTCATCCCGCCTATCTGCTGCGTCAGGAATCGGCGAAGCGCGACGCCTGGAATGATCTCAAACAGGTGATGGCCAAACTCGGTAAACCCATCCCGGTTCCGGCGGCCCGGCGTCAGCAATGAATCGCAAAGCCGGGAACCGGCTCTTTTTCCGCGCCTTCCCGGAGAGGAGGCGGAGCGCTGGTGTTCCCCGGGTGGCCGGGCGTTCCTTAATTTTAACCACGATGCGGGCGCTGGCGGAGTTTAGCTGGTGTTCCCCGGGTGGCCGGGCGTTCCTTTTTAAGAAATCTCCATCAGGACGGCGAGGCCGCTGTCGGTGCGTATATTTCCCGCAGGCCCGGCACCAGGTCGGTGAGGCCGGGGCCGATGCGGTCCTTTCGGTGGGAAGATTTATTCGCCGTCCCGGAGCAGATTCAGCGCGGCGGTATCGAAGTTCAGTGAAACCGTTTCGCCGATCCGGCGCGGCGGCGGTGCGCTCTCCCGGATCAGCAGTTCCGTTTCGCCGTCGCCGGTCCGGCAGCGCCATTCACAGCATTCGCCGAGATAGGTGCGCGCGACGATCTCCGCCGCTACCGTCCCCCCCTCCTCGGCTGTGAAGGCAATGCGTTCCGGACGCAGCGCGGCGGTGTATTTCCCGTCCGCACTGCCGCCCGCGGGAAATTCGCCGATCCGGCAGTGGAACACCCCGGACCTCACCTCGCCGGGCAGCAGGTTCACGTCGCCGAGAAACTCCGCGGTGAAACGATCCCGGGGATGTTCATAGATCTCTTCCGGCGTGCCGATCTGTCGGATTTCACCGCGGTGCATCACCGCGATCCGGTCGGCCATACTCAACGCTTCCCGGCGGTCGTGGGTGACGTAGAGCGCCGTGAGTCCGCGGGCGCGGCAGATGCGGTGAATCTCCTCGCGCATCGCGTCGCGGAGCCGGGCATCGAGGTTGGAGAGCGGTTCGTCGAGCAGCAGTATCGCCGGATCGACCGCCAGCGCCCGCGCCAGCGCCACCCGCTGCTGCTGGCCACCGGAGAGTGAGGGAACCCGCCGTTGGGCGCAATCGCCGAGCCGGACGAGTTCGAGCGCTTCGGTGACCGCGCGGTTCAGCGCGCTTCCCTTAACGCCGGCGGTGCGCAGTCCGAAAGCGACGTTTTCAAATACCGACAGGTGCGGCCACAGCGCGTAATTCTGAAACACCATCGCCGCCCGGCGTTTCTCCGGCGGCAGGCCGCTGATTTCCACTCCGTCGAAGCGGATGCTTCCGGCATCCGGTTCCACCAGGCCGGCGAGAATACGCAACAGCGTCGATTTGCCGCACCCGGATGGACCGAGTAAAAAAAAGAGCTCGCCGGGAGCTATGTCGAGATCGATCCGTTTGAGAACCGGCGCGTCAGGCGTGTAGCTCTTGGCGACGCCGGAAATTTCTACCCGGGCCATACTCCGAATCCCTTTCTGTGAACGTCGCCGTCGATAAGTTTCAGATTGCCCGGCGAACGCAAGGTTTCAATGATTTTGAGTTCCAGCTGCCTGACCCTCTCCCGGGTGAGGTTGAAGCGGCGGCTGATTTCGATCAGTGAGAGGCTCTTCTGACCGAAGAGACCGAAACGCATGATGATGATCTGCTGTTCGCGTTCAGTCAGGCTCTTGAGCATTTCGTAGAGGCGCTCGTAGAGCACCCGGCGCGCGTATTCGCGAACCGGGTTGCCGGCGCTGTCATCCGCGATCAACTCCTCCAGAATCGAACCATCCTCCTCCGAACCGATGGTGCTCTGAAGCGAAATGGTCTGGCAGGTCATCTTGCGGATCGCACTGACCCGGGCGGCCGGCATCTCCATTGCCGCGGCGAGTTCGGCGAGTTCCGGTTCGCGGCCGTGCAGCTGGATGAAGCGCTGTTCGGCGCGGTTGATCGAGTTGATCGCGTAGACCATGTGCGCGGGCAGTCGGATCACCCGCGATTGTTCGGCGATGGCGCGCGAAACGTTGTATTTGATCCACCAGATCGCGTAGGTGCTGAACTTGATCCCGAGCCGGAAATCAAAACGTTCAATTGCCCGCAACAGTCCGAGATTGCCCTCCTGAATCAGATCATTGAAGGGTAAACCGCGGTTGCGGTATTTCTGGGCGACGCTGATGACCAACCGGAGATTGGCTTCGATCATCCGGTCGCGCAGGGACATCAGTTTTTTAAACTCATCGTTGATCCGGCTCATCAAATCCGGAATATCGGCGGTTTTCATCAGAAAACGCTGCTCCAGCAGCGCCTGCTGAATCGGATCAACTCCGTCGAGCGTGAACCTCTTTTCCGGATCAAGTCCGGCCATGCGGATGTAATCGCGCGCCACCTCGATCTGTTCACTCAGTGAACACGCTCCGATTTTGTAACGGCTCAGCAGCCCGGCAAGTTCGCTGCGCAGCTCGTCGGAAGCGCGGTTCATGCCGAACGCCTCTTTCAACCGGCCGTGCGCGGCGGAGATCTCATCCCGCCACTCTTTGAGCCGCACGGTAAGATCCGTCGGCAGCTCCTCGCTGTCGCCCCGCAATGAAGAGGGAAGAAAATAGTCAGGCGGCGCGGCATGGGCATTGATGCAGTCATCGAGCAGGCGGATATATTCCGTGGCCACAAAACCGATGCCAAGCGAAAGCTCCCGCAACCTCCCGGTCGCTTCGTCGATCTCATCGCCGAGATGATTCTGTTCATCGGGGGTGAGCGGCGGCAGCCTGCCGATTTTCTGCAGGTAACTGGTGAGCGAATCCGAAGAATCTTCGCCTGATGTCGAAGAGAACTTTTTCATCATCGAATCCTCAATCACTGCATCTCTGACTGCATCGTCCGGAACCAAAAAACCGCTACAAAAGAGAATTTACACCGGTTTTGATGATTTTTCCAGTCCTGTGCCGGTTTACGGCGAAAAATCATTCTCCGCCGGTAGGCTCCCCGACCGGCCGCCCCCCGGGACAACCCTGCCGGTAGAGATTGTCGTCCGACCGGCCGCAGCCAGATTGCGCCATGCGGTCGTCCGGCGGGTTTCAGTACCGGGGCGGGGTCATCGCGGTTATCACCCGGGCCGGTTCATCGCCGGCGCAACGGCCCCGGGAACGCATCCCGGAGGGAACAAAAAATGCGTCGCCGGGCTGCAACACCGTCGGCGGAGCATCGCCGATTTCCACCTCCAGCCGTCCCTGAAGTACGTAACCGCAGAAGTCACTCTGAATGGTTTCAAAAATCGGCTCCTCGGTTTCGCCGGGGAGATAGATCTCTTCCTGCAACCCGAGTTTGATGTCGGGGCGACGGGGCAGCAGAAAGGTGTAAAGCCGCTTGGCGTCGGAAGCTGACCGCATCTGCCCCTTGCGGAATATGTTGCCCGAGGATACCGGATCGGCCTCGGAGAAAAAACTCGCAAGGTCGGTGCCGAGGGCGAGCAGAATTTTTCTCAGCATCGCCAGGGTCGGCGAGACGGTGTTTTTCTCGACTCCGGAGAGATAACTCACCGCCACTCCGGCGTCGCGGGCGAGCTGCCGCATGGAGATATTGCTGCGCAGGCGCAGGGCGTTGATCTTCTGCCCGAGTTCGAGCCGGGACAAATTTGCATCGTTTTCCATGACTGTACCGTAAAGTTCCGATTGGTGCGCCGGGGAGAGATCCGGACGCACCAATAATATAGCGTGGGGAAATGGAAAAACAACCCGGCGGCGGAGATTGGGCGGGGTAAAAGAGAAAAAAATGGAAAAAAGTTTTTAAATGTGTTTGTAAATAGAACAAGTGTACTATATATTGATGCAAAAGGCTGGAAAACGGCGGGTCGGCAGGTCGATTTTTCTCAAAATTTTTGCTTCAACTATTGACAATAGAACAGTTGTACTTCATAATATATCACAACAACCAGAAGGAGTCGGAAAATGCCTCTCTATGAATCCCGGAAATTCACCGAAAATTTCATCCCCATCGAACCCGAACAGCTCGACGCAATCGCTTTCGGACCCGAATCGACCATCACCGCCCTCGCCGATGTCATCACCTCTTCACCGGGATGCGCTTTCGACGGCTGGTACAATATCGACTGGAACCGCATCATCCCCGCACTCACCGCTGAACTTGAACGCCGCAGCATCGTCTGTGAATTTTTCCCCGCCGCTTCGCTGTACCGTTCCGCCGCCGAGATCGCTGAACTCAAGAAACCCTTCATAGATACCGGCGATCCCGGCTTCGGCATCGTCAATACCGACGGCACGATCAGCGACCTGATGAATCCCGACGCCGTCGCCGCCCTCGCTGCAAAACTCGGCGGTTCCGACCGGAAAATCGTCGTTTACGGTCCCGGCGCCGCCATTCCCGAACTCGCTTCCGTCTGCGGCCGCATCATCTATTTCGACAAGACCCGCCAGCCGATCCTCTGGGAGATGTGGGACGGGCAGCTGGTTCCCTTCGGCGCGGAGGTGCCGCGCTCCGATTACTCTTGGAAAGAGTACTACTACTGTGATTACTACCTGCTCGATCGACAGAAAAACTTCTGCATGTCGCGCCTCGACGCCTATGTCGAAGGCATCGGTTTTGAATCGCTCAAATTCATCCCCGCGTCAGTCTACTTCACCATCATCGACCGCCTGCTCGAACAGCCGGTCAAGGAGGTGCCGATTTTCCAGCCCGGCCCGTGGGGAGCCTACCGCTACCGGGAGCTCTTTGACGTGCCGGGGTTGGAGTGCAACGCCTGGAATGAACTCGCCGGACCCGAACTCTCCATGCTCGTCGACGTCGGCGGTCCGGAAATGATCAACATGCCCGCGATGAACCTGATGATTCATCCCGAAAAATTCGTCGGTCCCCTGATCGCCCGCGAATACCCCGATCTCTTCCCGCTGGACGTCTGGCTCGACGACGGCTACTTCCCGAAACCCGAACCCGCCGAGCGCATCAGCATGCCGATCCATAACCACCCGAGTACCGACTACGTGCGGCGCCACTTCCGCGAACCGCTCGGCCGCTACGAAACCTACTATATCGCCGAAGCCTATGAAGGCGCCAACACCTGGCTCGGCTACCGGGAGGATGCCGACCTCGAAGAGTGGGAACAACTTGCCCGGGATTCCGACAACCGCAAGGTGATTCCGAACTGGCGCGATTTCATCGCCAACCACACCAGCCGGGTCGGCGACCTCTACCTGATCCCCCCCGGCACCGCCCACGGCCACGGCGGCAACCAGATGGTGCTGGAGATGGACACCTGTCCGAGCATTGCCGCGACCGAGTACAGCTTTTTCACTTACGATTTCGCCCGTCCGAGCTGGGACGACAACACGAAAACCATGACCGCTCCTCCCGTGAAAATGCATCTGAACCACAGTTTCGACAACGACAAATTCGTCCGGGAGGAGTGGGCGAAAAAACACCTTCTGGCCAAACCGGAGGTGGTGGCATGGAATCGCGACTACCAGCTCGAACGCTACACCAGCGATCCCCGGATGCCTTTCGATATCGAAAGGCTGCACTTCGATGAATTTGCCCGGCACGACACCGAAGGTCGCTTCATGCATATCGTTACACTCACCGTCGGCAGCGAAGTCGTGTTGATTCCCGAGGCTGAGCCGGAACGCCGGGTTTCGCTGCGGAAATTCCAGTCGGCGATCATCCCGGCCGGGGTCGGCGCCTACCGGGTCGAGAGCGAAACGGGTTTCTCGACGCTGGTGGTGCTGCACTGGAAGCGCGGCTGAGCGGAAGGGGCGCAGGGGTGCGTTCGGGCTGGGTGGAGGTGCGTGACTCAGCGCAGCACGCGCCCGGCGGAGTGTTGCGTGATGTGGAGAGCGGTGAGGTGGTGCAGCCGGAACTGGAACTCTGTCCGGGGTTCCGGCGGCCGGCGGTGTTCAGTGATTCCGATGAGGTGTGGGGAGGCGCTCTGCCGCGGCTGGTGCGTTTTTTCTGCAGTTCGCTTGCTCCCGGTGCGTTTCGCCGCTACCGGTGGGAGGAGGCTCCCGGGGGTGTCGCGGTTCCGGTCGAATGGAGTCCCTGCGGGATCGGGGAACTGGAGGAGGCGCTCGGCGTCCTTGCTGCCCCGGAGACGGTCGGAGAGTTCGGCGTGCCGCTCTGCGAATGTATCACCGGCGAAGTGCCGCGTCGGGCGATTGAACGCCGGGCGATTCCGGAGGAGCGGCGGCAGCGGGAACGGGCCGTGGCCACCGGATGTTTCCGTCGCCGGACGGCTGGTTTGACCGGTTTCCGGGTCGAATACCGCCTTGCCTTCTGCGACTTCGTCGAAGCGAAATGGAACTTCTTCCCCGGCGGCGATGTCGAATTGCGGCTGCGTTTCTGGTTTTCCGGTACCCGGCGTCCGATTCACATCATGACCGGGTTCGGGTTTCCGGCGGCGGGTTTCGGCGGGTTCGCCTACTATTCGCAGGCGACGCGGGTGCGGGTGCCGGACGATATCATCCCGGGAGGCTGCGGCGAGGGGATCGGCGTCAACAACGGCGTCGAACTCGACTACGCGGACGGTCGGTTGGTTGTCGCCTCCCCGGATACGCCGATTGCGATGTTCGGCGGGATTCATTCCCGGGACGGAAATAAATTCCATCCCGGCGACCGGGTGGAGCCGCAGCTGTGGTTCAGCATTCTCAACAGCTTCTGGAACACCAACTTCGCTCATGCCGAACGCGACGAACTGGAGTGTCGATTCGTGTTCAGCCGTCTTGCCGCCTCTCCGGACGAGGCGGCGGGTGAACTCTGGAGTTATCCCGTCCGGGTGTGAACTGGAAGGTTGTTCACCGGTCGTTTATAACTTGACGGGAGCAGTTCCCCCCCGGTATGGGGGAACCGCTCCCGTCGGATCATCGGGCGCGGCGTTTTCCGCCGCGCCCGGAACGTTTTTACAGCCGCTTAAGTTCGAAATTGTCCACCTCAAAGGCGGCGGCGGGTTTTCCCTCGGCTGACATCAGATTGAATACCGATACGCCGCAACCGGCGGGAGCGGGAAATTCCATCCCCGTTTTGTCACCGGCGCGGAGGCGGAGCTGACCGTTGCGGCGTTCCAGCGTCAGCCGGACCGGAGTGTTCTCCGGGATGGCGAGGCCGGCGGGTTTCCGGCTGCTCTGGCCGTCAGCGCCGGTGAGATGAAACACCGCCGCGCCGCCGCGCTCCACCGCGAACACCGCGGCGAAGGGTTTTCCGGGATCGCCTGCCTGGCAATAGAGCGATCCGCCGGGCAGCAGTTTCAGGTCAAACGAGAGTGCGAAATCCTCATTTGGCATGATCCCGGAATTGGTGCGCGCGGTCAGCCTGCCTTTGCCGGTGAGCCGGACGAATCCTCCGTCGTTTTCGTGGATGATCTCCACTTCACCGGGATGGAAGTTGCCCCAGGCGGAATGGCCGTTCCACGCTTCGACGCCCTGGGGAGCGAGGGTTTCGAAATTCTCGGTTATCAGCGGTTTGGCGGCGGGGGGAGCCGAAGGAGTGGCCGGAGTTTCCGCTGTTGTCGCCGGGGCTGCCGGAGCTGTGGTTTCCGGCCAGCCGTTCTGCGGTTTCCAGCCCCAGGTCGGCGCCGGGGCGTCGGAGGTGTAGCCACAGCTGACGATGAAGAAGTTGTGGTCAGCGCATTTTTCGCCGGACAATTTGATCACCACCCGGTACCCGAGGTCGGTTTTGAGCAGCTGCCAGCCGTCGCGCGGTGCGTTGGGAAGTTCAAAACCGTTGACCCGGAGGTCGAGGATTTCGGCCTGATATCGCGCCGCCACCGGGATATCGAAGGCAAAGGAGAGGCCGTGTTCGATCCTGAGGTGTTCGGGTGCATTCATGCTGACTGCCAAACCGCCCTGCGGAGCCAGCTGTGTTTCCGGCCCCAGGCGCAGAAACTGGTTGATCGCCTCCCAGTCATATTCGGCGCCGGAAGTACGGGGCGCAAAGAATTGCTCCTGATCCAGTCTACTCCATGAATTGGGGTTTTTATCGCCGAAAAATTCTTTGATTCCGGCTCGTCCCAGCGTGATGACAAAGAGATCGCGTCCATAAAATCGCGGGTAGGCGCGGAAGGTGTTCACGCCTTCGATCTGGTTCCAGAGTTCGACGCGGCTGGCGCGTTTCTCGCCCGGGGTAACGCCGCCGGAACCGACGGTCAGACCGCCGAAGTCGGTGCGCAGATTGTCGACCGGCAGGCTGCCGTTGAGCTCAGTCGGCGGATTGAGCCCGAAGTCGAGCAACCCCCGCAGCGCGGCAACCGCCATCCCCTCATAGGCGATCTCCATGGTGAGCGGCATGGTGTGATACTTGAGGTAGGGGTAGAGGTCGGTATAAAAGAGTTCCTTTGATTCGCGGAAACGGCGTGGGAAGGCCTGACCCGCCGCCGTCACCGATTTCAGCCGTTGCAGGGACTCCTCGTAGCGCGGCAGCGAATGACCGGCCCGCACGGCCGAGGAGAGCATCGCCTCGTCCAGAAGGTTTGACCAGCCGGCCAGCGTATGATTGCTGCCGGCGGAGTTGATGTACTGATGCATGATTTCGCCGGGAATATGGCGGCCGACACCGTGCCAGTCGATCTGAATCTCCGGTTGAAAATCGTCGATCAATTTGCAGAAGGCGGCGATTTCCGGGGAGTCAGCGATCTTCTTGAAGCTCAGATTCCGGATATACCACTCCGATTCCGGGGGGGCGTAGGGGATGACTTTGCGGCTGTTCCACGGTGAGAACTCCTCGGTTCGGAAGAAACCGTAAGGATTGCCGCTCGGCACGATTGCGATCTCGTAACGGTCGCGGTATTTCTGCGCCTCGGGAGAGCAGAGAAACTCCATCGCCGCCATCAGCGCGTAGAGAGGGGAACGTTCACTGCCGGTGTGCAGTGAGGTGAGCGCAATCCGGAACTTCTGATCGGCGGGCACTCCGGGGGAGGTGATTTTGACCAGATATATCGGATCATTTTCGAAAGTGCGGCCGAGTTCTTCGAGCGTGAAGAAATCATATTGCTCCGCCCAGTCGCGCAGAACCGCCGTGTAACGTTGACGATCGAGTTTGTCGATTACGCCGGTATTGGCGCCGCCCACGTAGGTTTCATCTTCCGGAGCGGGGTGGTAGGCGGGGTTCTGCCAGGGGCGGGGCATCCGCTCGAGATTTTTCCGCACCGAGGCGGCGCTGTCGCCGGCGGCTGCGCCGAGGAGGGCGGTTCCGAGGAGAAAGGTGAGAAAAGTTTTCATAGTGATGCTCCTGGTTGGTCAATCGAGCAGTTTGATGGTGTAGATTTCGGCATTGTCCATGGAGATGACCGCCCGGAACGGAATCTCCGGCAGTTTTTCGCGTCCGTTCCAGTTCAGCACCGCCTCGACGCTGTCGCCGGAGAAGCGGGCGGCGGCGTCGCCGGAATATCCGGGAAGCGGTTTCCCGTCGGCGTCGAGCAGTTCGACGGAGAACTCCCCGCGTCCGTTGAGCGCCATCCGGTTGCCGGGTGCCGACCAGAGGCGCGAGGTCAGCACGCCGCGATCGGAACTGGTGACCGCGATCCAGCCGTCCCGGCGGAGCCGGGCGAAACCGACGGTCGAAGCTCCCTCCGGGAAGCGGCTGAAGTCCCGCGACAACCCCTCCCAGCCGCCGACGGCGGTGAAGAAAGGCCATCGTTCAGCAAGTTGACGGCGGCCGTAGGTTCGGCGGAGCGCCTCCGGGGTGTAGCTCTCCGGCTGCTCCGGCGTCCCGTAGGTGAAATAGAAGTGGGGGCGCTGGTGCCACTGGCTGCCGAGGGCGATGAAGTATTCGTCGCCGTGAGCGAAAACCGGAGTGTTTTCGAAGTCGGTGAAAATCATCCCGAAAAAGGGTTCTCCGGGTTGAACGTCGTTGCCGAAAAACGGGGTGCGGTCGTCGAGACGCGTCCACTCCATGCCGTCACGGCTGAACACCAGTTCGCTGTAGATCTGCTGCTTTTCGACCTGGTAGGCGTGCAGCAGCCCGATCCGCAGCTCTTTTCCCGCCCGCAGCGAGGTGAAGCCGTAATGCTGGAGAGTGGGATGATCCAGCTCATCCGGGATGATCACGTAGCGCCCCTCCCAGTTGAAGCCGTCGCGTGAGGAATAGACGCGCATCAGCCGGAAGGAGTCGGGGATGTTGTCATATTCGACCGCCAGCGGCGCGTGGACGTGAAGTTTGGCCGCCTGCGCATAACAGGCGGTTTTGCCGTCATCGGAGAGATACTGACCGCCGAAATTGTCGTTGGCATCGATCGTTTGTTCGAGTTCGCGTTCAACGTAGCCGAATTTGCAGACACAGGAGGGTTCCCGAGCGAGAATCAGCCACAGGCCGGGTTGCTTTTCCCAGACCGGGTAGGTGCCCCACGAAACAAGCCCGCGTCTGGCGGCGTCGCCGACATGGGGAGCGATGCACTGCATGCGGATCGCATTCAGCGGCGGCACCCCGTCCGCCGGGGTATAAAAGCGTACTTCGGCCTTATCAAAGGAGGTGCGGTTCTGCCAGTGGGGCACCGCCTCTTCCGGCGTGGGAAAAATCACCGGCACCGGCGCATTATCGCTGCCGCTCGGCGGGGTGGAGGAGAGCTGCCAATCCGCACCGTCGCGGCTGAAGGCGTAGAAAACGCTCGCCCCGCCGCCGCTCCAGTCGGCTCCGGCGGTGAAGCGCTGGACGAAATTCCCGGCGGAATCGACGCCGAACCAGTTGGGGCCGAAGGAACGCTGCCACGCGAACTGCTTTCCGAGCGGCCGGGTGGTCGTGACCATCCGGGGCGGGACGATCCGGTTCGTTACGCCCTCGCGCCGGGCGAAGTGGTATTCGTCGATCGGGAATACCACTTCGCCGCTGAGGGTGATGGGTTCCGGGGGAGGCGGAGTCGGTCGGGGGCGCTGGATCCGCAGTCGCCGGACAAAACTGCCATCGAATTCCTCTTTGGGGTCGGCGGCGCTCAGGGTCAGCAGGTAGTTGCCGTCGCCGAGCCGGGAAATCGGAATTGCCCATTCGGCTTTGCCGGAGAGTTCGCGGGTGAAGGTGGAGATGACCCGGTTGTCGCTCTCGGCGCGAAGTTCTCCCTTGAGCCGGATCGGCCGGTCGAAGTCGGGAATGAGCAGCAATTTCGCTTCGGGTTGATCGGTGTGCACCATCAATCGGAACTCGCCATCGAGATGTTCGTCGAGGAGCGGGCGGCGGCCGAGGGCGGCGGCGCGGCGGAAGAGTTCCGGGTCGATCTCGCCGGTGAGGTCGATCGCCTGCCCGAAACGTCCCGGAGTGAGTTTCGCCTCTCCGATGATGCCGGCGGTGATGCCGGGCGCGGTGAAGGGTTCGTCATCGAAGGAGAAGAGCGCCAGCGTGCCGGGTTCGTTCGGTGAGGCCGGGCGGGTCGGCGTGCCGTTGAAGTGGATGATCCGCGAACTCAGCCGGAAATCGTCGAGCAACATCACCGTTTCCGAACCGAAGGTACCGGAATAGACGCCGGGAAAGACATTTATATCGGCGTTGGGATTGAGCACCGAATTAGGCGGCAGCTGGAATCGTCCCGATTCCCGGCCGTCTACGAACACGTAGAGGCGTTTCAAGCCGTTCCCCTCGTCGGCGAAGGTCGCGGCGAGATGCACCCAGCGCTCGCGCGGAACCGGATCGGTTGATTCAAGTTCAAAATCCTGACGTTCTCCGGAGGGGAGCAGGCAGTTGACCCGGAAAACCAGCTTGTCATCGCTCAAATGAAGTTCCCAGCCCCGTTGTTCCGGGGCGATATGACCGTATTTGCTGACCAGACGTGAAGAAGGAAGAAGCTGCTCTGTTTTCAGAAAAAACCAGCCGTCGATCGTCAATGACGAGGAGGAACGCAGCGGCGGCGCGTCCTTGACTATCACTGCGGGGCGGACGGCGGCGGAAAGGCTCGTAAAAAAGAGCAACATTCCGGAGATGAAAATGCGTCGGAGAAGGGAAGAACAGGTTGCCATGGTGATCGGATTTCCCGTGGGTTTAGAAGCGCATCCACAACATGGTTGGGATGTCGCTGACATAGTAGTACCAGAAGGAATAGGCGTAATCGGCGGTGTTGTTTTTGCTGAGCTGATAGAACTGCACCGGTTCAATGCGGTCGACATGGCCGTCGGTGAAGGAGAGGGCCAGGCGTTCGGAATGGCGGGCGCTGGGAGCGGCGCCGTCGCCGAGCGTCAGTTTAAGATTCTGCATCTTGTTGGAGGCCATGAAACTGTCGGCGGTGAGAATGCATTCGGATGGGTTGTGGATTCGCTGAGTCGCCAGCGCGAGAAAAAGTGCTCCGTCACCGCTGAGTAGATCCTTGTGGTAGATGTTCTGACCGAATTTCTGATTGCCGGCTGGTGCCCGGGTACTCGCGTTGTAGAGGCCGTAGGTCTGCGCCATCCGGCCATCATGACCGGCGGTCTCGGAATAGATCGGATCCGAACGTCCCGGGCACTGGAAATATTTTGCACCGTCGTTGATGTATTTGTTGTCCACCAGATAATCGGGCCAGTAGTTGCTCCAGCGTCCGGCGGGGGTGGTGCCGTTGATGTAAAGCAGGCAGTTGCCGCGATTGTCGTTGCTGTAAAGGGTGAGTGCCAGGGCGACCTGTTTCTGGTTTGAGATACAGTTGGAACTTTTGGCGGCTTCGCGGGCCTTGGAGAGCGCGGGCATCAGCATGGCGGCGAGGATCGCGATGATCGCGATCACGACGAGAAGTTCGATCAGGGTAAAGGCGCGAAAAACTGTCGCGTCGGGGAAGTTGCGGGACACACGGCTCCGGCAAGGTGAAAAACCGGCTTTGAATTCATTCACGCGGCAGGCGCGGATATGCGACGTGCCGCAACTGCTGGAACAGGAAAGAACCGCTTTCATCATCTGACCCTTTCTGAAATAAAAGTACCGTCGTTATGCACGGCAAGATAGTTCATCAGCTGCTGCACCTGAATTTGGCAGTGAAGTTTGAGTAACGCTTCGGCTTCATCGGCATTGCCGTTCCGGATGTGGCGGATTATTTCGGAATGAACGCGATGGGTTTCGCGGTTGCTCTCATCGAGAGTGTAGTTTTTGTAGCGGGCGATCGGATATTTTTGGAGATAATCGGGGCCGACGAAGAACATCAACGCCAGATAACCGCGATTCTGCTGACGGATAAAACTGCGGTTGCCGCAGTTGGCGACAATGGCGATATGAAATTTCTGATCGGCGATGGTGGCGGCTTTGAGATCGCCCTTTTCAAAGGCGATCCGTTCATCCTCGTTGTATTTCTCCAGCTCGTCCACCACACGTGCCGAACGCATCAGCGCCAGCCGGCGCGCGGCGATGGGTTCGATCGCCTCGCGCAGTTCGTACCACTCCAGCAGGTCGCGGAGCGACAGTTCCCTGACGCGGTAGCCGCGGAAAGGCAGATATTCGACCACATCCCAGCCGACCAGCTGGTTCAGTGCCTCGCGGACGGCGTTGCGGCTGAGTTTGAATTCGACGGCGAGAACGGTTTCCCGCAGCGGGGTGCCCGGCGGATACTCGTTGTTGCTTAGTTTATCAATGAGGATTTCAAGCGCCTGAATCCCGGCGGGCGAGTCGGAAATATCCGGTTTTTTCTCCAATATCATTCTGCACCTCCAGGTGGTTACTGGGTATATCCCGGTTTTGTTTTTTTATTTCATTCGCAGCGGTTCCGGCGCTCGGCGGCGCCGCCCGCTGATTTCCAACGTCGTTCGCCCCCCGGCTCGGCGCTGCCCGCTGATTTCCAACGTCGTTCGCCCCCCGGCTCGGCGGCGCCCGCTGATTTCCAACGTCGTTCGCCCCCCCCGGCGCCCGGGAAGTGGGATTACACCTCTCGGGACAAGATATATTATAGTCGAAAAAATCAAAAAGTCAACTATTTGTCATGAATAATCAACTATTTTTTGAAAATTTCCCTCTCCTCCAGCCGAATCCGGGCGGAAACATTACGCCGGAGCCGTCCGGAAAAACCGGTGCTCCGGCGTGAAGAGAATTACTTTTCGGGGTGGTGAGAACCCGGCGTTCCGGGTTCGGAAGGAGTTTACGGGGTTTCGGGCCAGCCCTTCTGTGGTTTCCAGCCCCAGGTCGGCATCGGGGCATCGGAGGTGTAGCCACAGCTGACGATGAAGAAGTTGTGGTCAGCGCATTTTTCGCCGGACAATTTGATCACCACCCGGTACCCGAGGTCGGTTTTGAGCAGCTGCCAGCCGTCGCGCGGTGCGTTGGGAAGTTCAAAACCGTTGACCCGGAGGTCGAGGATTTCGGCCTGATATCGCGCCGCCACCGGGATATCGAAGGCAAAGGAGAGGCCGTGTTCGATCCTGAGGTGTTCGGGTGCATTCATGCTGACTGCCAAACCGCCCTGCGGAGCCAGCTGTGTTTCCGGCCCCAGGCGCAGAAACTGGTTGATCGCCTCCCAGTCATATTCGGCGCCGGAAGTACGGGGCGCAAAGAATTGCTCCTGATCCAGTCTACTCCATGAATTGGGGTTTTTATCGCCGAAAAATTCTTTGATTCCGGCTCGTCCCAGCGTGATGACAAAGAGATCGCGTCCATAAAATCGCGGGTAGGCGCGGAAGGTGTTCACGCCTTCGATCTGGTTCCAGAGTTCGACGCGGCTGGCGCGTTTCTCGCCCGGGGTAACGCCGCCGGAACCGACGGTCAGACCGCCGAAGTCGGTGCGCAGATTGTCGACCGGCAGGCCGCCGTCAAGTTCCGGCGGCGGATTGAGCCCGAAGTCGAGCATCCCTTTCAACGCGTTAACCGCCAGTTGTTCCCGGCCGATCTCGAAAATGATCGGCAGGGTATGGTAGCGCAAATAGGGATAGACTCCGGTGTAGAATTGTTCCCGCGATTCCCGGAAACGGTACGGAAAACTCTGGCCTGCCGCCGTCACCGATTTTAGTCGCTGCAACATCTCATCCATCCGGGAAGCGTTGTATCCGGCCGCCGCGGCACTTCGGAGAATTGTCTCGTCAAGTTTTCCCGACCAGTTGGCAATGGTGTGGTTGCTGCTGGCGCCATTGACGGTTTCAAGCATGATTTCGCCGGGGACATGTCGGCCGACGCCGTGCCAGTCGATATGAATTTCCGGCTGAAAGGCATCGATCAATTTGCAGAAGGCGGCGATCTCCGGAGAATCGGCAAGTTTTTTAAAGGTCAAACGCTTGATGTCCCAATCGCTTTCCGGCGGAGCGTAGGGAATGACCTTGCGGCTGTTCCACGGTGCGTAGGTGCTGCCGCTGAAAAAACCCCACGGATTCACACACGGCATGATCGCGATCTCGTAGCGGTCGCGGTATTTCTGCGCCTCGGGAGAGCAGAGAAACTCCATCGCCGCCATCAGCGCGTAGACCGGGGAACGCTCCCCGCCGGAATGAAGCGAGGTGAGCGCAATCCAGAATTTCT
>CAKUKT010000015.1 GCA_934663655.1 uncultured Victivallaceae bacterium | reverse complement strand
GACTTAGGGTAGTTCATCGATGAACGGCACCTTGAAAACAGAGTGACCGTCCGAAAAGGTGAAGTGTAGTTCTGTTCGCCGCCGTCGGCGAAGTAAACCGGTATCGGACCGCCGTAGTGCTGAAGCAGCGGAGTATCCTTCAGCCGCGCCGCGATCCGGTTCACGACGGTAATCCGGGCAGGCAGGGCGGCAAGCGAATCGCGCAGGTAAACGGTAGCTTTGGCTCCCGGTTTGAGTTTGCCGATGTCGCGATCCTGCGCATAGGCATACACCATGAGCTTCTCCGAAACAACTTCTCCTGCCTGCGTCCCTTTCGGCAGGAACACCTGTTTCGACAGCAATGGCAGTTTCAATACGAATATACCGGATATCGTACTCCAGACAGTCAGTGCTTCTCCGCAGCGCAGCAGCTCGCGCAACGCCGTGCGATCCGATTCGATTTTTCCGAATTCTAATTTTCAAAACTTCATTGTCAATATTTTGCTTTATCATGGAGGGACTGGGCAGCCATTCATTACAATTACTTCCTTTAAGAATTAGATGCTGTATTGCTCGTCAGTAGCTGTACTATTAAGGAGTTGTCTGGACACGAATGCAATCTGAAATTTATGTGCCTCATACGATCAGCAAAATTGCTCAGGGATTTTTTCGAGCAGTATCAAGTAATCAAAATCAAAATATCTGTTTTCACTGATCTCACTCTGGCGTTGCAATTATCTACCTTTAACGGATGACTTGGTTTTGAGGAACTTCAGATATCCGGCCGCAGCTGTGTGGAAGTCGAAATCGTTTTCGGCGGCGAACAGTTCGGACTCCAGTTGAAACTTGCCGCATTTGGCCTTTTTGTTCCAATTTCCGACGATCCGTCCCCGGTGAAGAATGACCGGATAGAAAATTCCATAGGAGGTGAAAGCTCTGTGATAGTGCTCTTTCGGCAAAACTTCCGTGCGATCCTTGTAACCGAGCAGATATTCGTCGTAGGGCGGCAGCAGACAAGAGGCGGCAGAGAGATTCCCGCGTGTCCGGCAGGCGCGATGGACATACCATTCCTGCCCGTTATGCCGCTCTGCGCTCAATTCCGATCCGATGATGCCCACGGCCCGTCTGGCTTCCCGCTGCGTCAGGCCGGACCACCAGACGAAATCTGGCAGGACCGCCGGAGAACGGCTGCGAAAATAACTCCGTGCCAGCCGCGCCAGCGCCTCATCTCTGTCGATATCCGGCGTTGGAGCAACTCGTTCCTCCAGAAGAGCATAGGTGCATCTTCCCGCCCGCATCCCGCCGCTGCAGATGACGCCCCGCGCTTCGGCAACCGCCAGCAGAATCCGCACGGTCTGTTTGTCGGAGGAAAATCCGGTTCGGGCGAACTCTTCGATGATTTCGGCCACGGTCAGATTCTTATGGCCGGCAAGGATTTTTTCGAGAAGAGCGCAGCCCTTGCCGGGCAGCTCCGTCGGGAGATTCAGACCGCAGCTCCGGGCATAGGAGAGGTAGGCGCGCTCGATGCGTTCCGTGGAAAGTTTCAGCATCCAGTGAATATCCCTTGCCGCGACAAAGTGCCAGGTCGGGCGCATGATGTGGAGCCGTAGGATTTCGCCCTGTTTCAGGGCCTTGTCGATTTTACCGATTCCGGATGGACGCAGACGAACTCCCAGTGCCCATTTCATCCAGAGAAGGTCCTGGGCCTGAATGGCCCCCATCCATGACACCAGTTCGACGGGATCACGGAATTGCGGCCGCAGAAGTTGCTGATTCAGTACGCGAAGCAGGGGAATATTCATATCAGTCTGCCGTAAAACAGGTTCTTTGCACACCGCTCAGAAGCCCGGCAAAGTTGTCCGACCCGTAATCTCCCTGAAAGATCAGCTCCGGCAGGAAGTCATGGCGCACCATGGCCTGACATTTTTCCTGAATATAGGCGATGTCACCCGCTGAAATCTCATCGCCGGCAACCACGATTCGGTCCGGGTCGAGCAACGCGGTGATGGGGCGCAGCATTTGCAGAACCATATCCGCCAAACCGTGTTTCTCCCGCAGGCGCCTGCGCTGTTCGTCCCAGTCCAGATTCTGGATATAGAGAACCTCGCCGGCAAAACCGCGGCTGCCTTGAAAAAGCTGCCCGTTCAGGACCAGTCCGCAGCCCGGCAGATTCCCTCTGGGAAAGGCGATGTAGGCAAAGGTATCCGTTTCGCCCCGGTGCTTCTGGGCGTATCCCCATGCGCCGAGGTTGACATCATTCTCGATGTACAAAGGAAGATCGAGCCGCTGCCGGAGCAACGTTTGCAAATCGAGGTCGGTCAGCTCCTCCATATCGCTCCAGCAGGCGGTCCTGCCGCTGCGCACTGCGCCCGGATAGGAGATGCCGACGGCCTTTATGCGGGGATCGGCTTTTACGGTTTCCTGCAGCAGTTCCCCCAGAAATTCAACGCTCACACTGTCCACCTGCCGCTTTTGCCGGGAGAGAACGGTGCCTCCGACATCGGTTACGAGAATGGAAACGCTCTTTTGCAGGTTTTCACATTGAAGCAGCACAAGTGCAAAAAGCACGGAAGTCCGCCGGTACTGGAACCGGCAGGCGGGACGGCCGCCGTCGGATGCGCTGTGGGAAAGTTCGGCCGCTTCTCCGGCCGCCAGCATGTCCATCAGGATATTGTAGCAGGTGGACCGACTCAGGCCGGTTGCGGCGGCAAGGGCTTCTTTGGTCCATGCCTCCTCGGTCAGCATCACATTCCGGACCAGATTGTGATTGGATTTCCGCAATTGTGCGGTTGTTTGTTTCTTCATGTGGTACGCTTTCCTTTTTTCTGCCGGATCCAGCACTCCCAATAAATTATCGCCGAAAACACGATAAGGCAAGCCGGGACGACAAGAATGGCGCCTTTCAGTCCGAAATGGTCCCCCATGACCCCCATCAGCCAGGAAAAGAATCCGCAGCCGGGAATCCCCAGCGTGGAATAATAGACATAGAGCATGGTGGAGTCGCAGTGGGGCAGGTTGGTCACGCCGTAAACCTGCGTGGTGGGCCAGAAGGGCGCGATGCCGATGCCCGCGAGCAAGAGCAGAATGAACAAAAGGGGAAACAATAGCCAGCCCGGCAGCAGTCCCGGATGCAGGAAGGCGAGCAGCACAGTGACCGGAATCGTCCCAAGCCCCGCCGCCAGCAGAATATAGCGCAGCGTATGGGGGCGGGCGATATAACCGAAGCCGGCTCTGCCGAAAAACATGCCGATCGCGATGACCCCGGTGCCGAGGCCCGCGACCCAGACGCTGGTGTGAAAGGTCAGTTCGATATAGGCGGTCGCCCAGAAAGTGAGGCCGAATTCCGCCCCCGCACCGAAGAACATCGCCGCGCTGCAGATCCAGAAACGCGGTTCGCGGACAATTTCCTTCGTATAGCGCCAGACGTCCCGATGGTCGGTTTTGACCGCGACCTCAGGATATTTCCGCCGGGGATTTTCACGCCACAGGAACAGCAGGGAAACGAAGGCGGTCAGGAAGCCGATCGTGCCGAGCACGAGGCGCCAGCTCACTCCAAGGGTCAGCAAACCTCCGGCAACGATCACTGCAAGACAGATTCCGACCGACCAGAAGGAGTGGGCGATATTGACATACCGTTCCGGTGCTTTGGGGTGCAAATCCTGGATAAAAGGGGTAAGAATCCCTTCGCAGATACCTTCTCCGAATCCGGCAAGCATCAGGCAGGGAAGCAGCATCCAGTAAGCGGAGGTGAAGGCGCAGAGCATGATGCCGGTCCCGAAGAGAATCAGGCAGCCGCCCATAGTGATGCGTTTCCCCAGACGGGCGGAAATCGTGCCGCAGACCAGAAGCGCCGCCACCATGAAAATGCTGCGGACCACGTGCAGCACGCCGCCGGCCGCCATCCCGCCCTGATCCAGCGGAAAATTTAATGAGTTTCCCATCGCCACGATCATCAGAGGAATCGCGAGCGAACAGACCGAATACATGGTGAAAGCAGAGAACCCGGCGTAATCGTAACGCCCGAACTGTAAATTCCGGTGAGCCATAATCAATCTTTCAATCTTACTTATATTAACTATTGTTAAAAGGTATTATATTCCCCCGTGATGCAAAAATCAAATACACAACCGGGAAATCGGCATGAAATTCCGAAAAAATCAGGCCGATGGAACAATGGGAATCCTGTCAGTTGCGGTAATCCGGACGTATGAAGGGGGCGCAAATCCGTTGTTCCGTGAGGCTCCGGTACTTTTCCGGGTGGTGATAGGCATTGCCGTGAATTTCCGTATTCCTGTATTTCCTGAGTTCATCAATCGGGAAGGAGGCCATATAAATGCCTTCGGCTTCTCCGGCCTCGATCACAAGCGTATCTCTGGACTCCGGCGTATCCTTCCGGTAGGCCATTCCATTAAAGCAATCCGGATGAGCAGACAAATTCTCGGATATATAGTTGAATGTCCCTGCTCCTGGTTCTGCTATCAGTAGCATTATTTATCTGTTTCAATTCCATGAAAAATTCACATAGCCATTCAAACCATTGAAAAAAACGACGTGGTTGATTTTACTTTTATTTAAGCCATTTGAAAAGGAGGCCGTGTGGATTTCCCCGGCAGATGCACACATGTCACCAATTGTATTATTTGTGCCTCTTCACCAGAATTTATGGGGATAATATGCTCATTTTGAGCGTAATTTTTCTGACAGTCAAAATAAAGTGACGGATATTTCCGTCATTTCTGGCAAAATGACGGATGATTTTCTTGATACTTATTAGGGGGGTTGGATGAAAAAAACATTTTTTCTTCCAAACCGGCAAAAGCCGTATTTACATCAGGTTCTGGCGGCTGTCAAGTGGCAAACGGAATAAAAGCGACCAACGGGAGCGATTATGCCGGATTGTTGCTTGACTGACGGCGGGTTCTGATGTATCTCGCACTGATTTACCCACAAATTCCCGTGAAGACCCTTATTTGTCTATTGACAGCAATGGTGTCTCCGCCCATGGCAATGGCTGTCATCCATGCCGTAGTCTTCTGTCACGATATAGCAATGGAGCGAAGGATGGTGTACGGCACCCTTGCAGAGATGGGAAAACGCTCCTGCCTTGCTTTCATTGCCGGAAATCCGAATAACGTTGCTTTCCTGGGTAACGATTCTGTTTCTGCATTTGTTCGCATGTAGACGGCAGGTTTCATCGCAAACCCATCCTGCATTACGACACTGTTCGATATGTCCACTCTTGCAATCACGGCATTTGCCACACGGGATTATTTTGCCGCTGACCCCCACGAGGTCGCCGGAACGGAGGGCGTCAACATTTTTTCCTACAGAAACGATACGTCCCAGAACCTCCTGAATACAGCAGCCTTCCTCTTGGTGATGAGTATCACGGCAGATTCTGGCATGCAGGACTTCTATTTGGACATCCTCATTTTTAATCGCTTCCGCAACAGTTTGGGAAGAGGAAAAAGTCATTGCGGTTGCAGAATTGCTGTTTTCCGCCTGAGCAGCCAGTAAAATCAGTCCAACTACGGTAATAGTGAAAATAAAAAACAGACGTTTTTTCATAATAAACTTCCTCCTTGTTATCATTAATTAAATAATGTACTACTAGGACATAAAAAATCAAATGCGGCGGCTGCCGTAGAATATTCGATTTTTATTGCTTCTCTATGATTTTCTTGCATAACTTGCCGTTCTAACTTTGTAACCAATATTCAGAAAAAACGACAAAGATGAAAGATCGATTTTGTCCCAAATCTTGATCTTATGAAGACGAAGATTGTTCCAAACAATGAACTTTCTATGCATTTAAAAATGAGCTTCTGGATTTCCGGAAACAATCAACAGAGAATTTTCAAGGATTCCTTGAGGAAGAAACGAGTGGAAATCCTTATGGACTTGAATAATAGAATTCTACATGCTATTATGAACAAAACAATGCTCATTGACAAGATATCCGTTCTTTCGCAAAATTTGGGACAATAACAATCCTCTGCAACAAAAAAATCATTAATTCTTCAAAATCATTTTGCCTTACAGTGGCTCTAACCATTATAGTTTACAGTATACAGCACAATGACACAGAGTTTTACTGAAACTGGAGAAATGAAATGGCTGAAAACACGATGAAAGCTGCGGTTCTGACCGGCCCCCGACAGATTGAAATCAAACAGATTCCGGTTCCTCAAGTCGGTCCGGGAATGATCGAGATCAGGGTTTCCGCCTGCGGGGTCTGCGGTAGCGATGTCCACATGTGGACGGCTGGCAAAGGCTGGGGCAAGCAGGAAAATTACGGGTTCGTAATGGGGCATGAATTCTGCGGAGTGGTCACCAATCCCGGTGACAGCCGGTTCAAGACCGGCGACCGCGTCACATTCTGGGCGAATCTCTATTGCGGCGAGTGCGATATGTGCATGGCCGGCCGGGAACATCTCTGCCGCGAGGTCAACGGAACCAACTACATCGGCTTTGTCTGCAACGGCGCCTATGCGGAAAAGTTTGTCGGAAAAGCCTCGAACGCTTATCTGCTGCCCGATTCCGTTTCGGACGTGGCGGCGGGACTGATCGATCCTCTGATGGTGGCATATCATGCCATTCATCGCTCTGGAATCCGGCTCCATGACAAAGTTCTGGTGGTTGGCAGCGGGATCATCGGGCAGATGTTGGGAGAACTTGCCAAAAAGGCGGGAGCTTCTTATGTTGCAATGAGCAAGGTCAGCGACGTCAAAATCCGGAAAGCCCGTGAGATCGGTGTATTTGATGAATATTTTGATGGCAACGATCCCGGAATCATCGAACGTTTGAAGGCGGTGTCGCAGGGCGGTTTCGACATCGCTTTTGAAGCGGTTGGCGCAGGCTCCACTTTGAACACATGCGTAAATGCTGTGCGTCCCGGAGGAAAGGCGGTGATGATCGGCAACTCCATCACTCCGGAAATTTCATTTGCCATGAATCGCGCGGTACTGCAGGAAGTCACTCTGCTGGGCAGCGTTTCCTGTACGCGCGTGGAATTCGAGAAGACGATCGATCTGATCGCCAGAGAGATGATTGATCCGGAGAAATACGTGACCGACATTCTGCCTCTGGAGGAGCTTCAGCATGCTCTGGAGCGCCAGATTGATCCCGCCGATCCCATGCTGAAAACCGTGATCAGGCCGTAAGAGCAGAAACGAAAATCTTTGCATTTGTCGAATTCGATGAATCATCGTTTGTAACAGGAGAAACAATGATGAAAATATATGAAGTAAGGGAACGATCTGACACACTGGTTCAGAAATTACTGGAAGTATGGGAGAAGTCTGTGCGAGCGACACATCTTTTCCTGTCCGATGCTGAAGTGAAAAACATCAAAAAGTATGTTCCAAAGGCATTAAATAATATTGCTCACCTTGTGATTGCGGAGAACAAGGCAGGAATGCCCGTTGCCTTTATGGGGGTGGAAAATGAAACGCTTGAAATGTTGTTCATTTCTCCGGAAGAAAGAGGAAAAGGCTTGGGAAAGCAATTGCTCCGCTATGGAATTAAAAATTACAAAATAGAACGTCTTGCTGTAAATGAGCAGAATCCGCAGGCAAAAGGATTCTATGAACATATGGGCTTTCAAGTTTATAAAAGAACAGACCATGATGAACAGGGAAATCCCTATCCGCTTTTATACATGAGCATTTCACAAAGATATCTGAAGGAGAAATGTGATGAACAGGCGTGATTTTTTGAAGAGTGCTCTGACGCTTGCCGCATTCACCCCGCTTGCCGGCATTCTGACCAAAGCGGCTGAAACAGGAAAAGCCGGAGCTGTTCCGAAAGTGTACTTTACACGAAAGCTCTCGCCGGAATCGGTGATCCGCATGTACCGGGCACTCGGAATTTCACTGCCCGGCAAGGTTGCGGTGAAGGTGCATTCCGGCGAGAAAGGCAATCAGAATTTTCTGCGTCCGGAGTTTCTGCGTCCCATGGTTGAGGCGGTCCAAGGAACGGTGGTCGAGTGCAATACCGCTTATGAAGGGGCGCGGAATTCCACGGCGGAACATCGGCAGCTCATCGCGGAACATGGCTGGACGAAACTCTTCACCGTTGACCTGATGGATGCGGAAGGACCCGATATGGTTCTGCCGATTCCCGGGGGGAAGATCCTGAAGCGGAACTATGTGGGAAAGAATATGGCAAACTACGACTCCATGCTGATTCTCTCCCATTTCAAGGGCCATCCGGTGGCCGGGTACGGCGGGGCGCTGAAACAGCTCTCGATCGGCTGCGCGTCGATCAAGGGGAAAGCGCTGATCCACTCCGGCGGTGTTTCCGGCGATCAGGTCGAGTGCTGGAAACACATGGCTTCACCGGAGGTTTTTGGAGACGCCATGGCGGAGACGGCCGGAACGATTGTCGATTACTTCAAAGGGAAAATCGCGTTCGTCAACATGATGTGCAATCTGTCGGTCGACTGTGACTGCTGTGCCGTGGCCGAAGATCCCTGCATGAAGGATATCGGGATTCTCTCCTCGACCGACCCGGTTGCACTCGATCAAGCGTGCATGGATCAGATCCAGCGCTCGAAGGATCCCGGCCGGGATCACTTCCTTGAGCGGGTCACTTCCCGGAAGGGAACCCGGGTGATTGACACGGCAGCGGCAAGAGGAGTCGGAACGAAACGGTATGAACTCATTCAGGTTGATGCCTGAAGTAAACGAAAAACGGATATTTAACCTGCGGGGAAATATCCCGGCAGATCATGAACAGGAGAAATTTTATGGAAATTACATTTCAAGGGCAGGTCGCGCTGGTCACTGGCGCTGCTTCAGGGATGGGGCTTGCTACAGCAAAGGCGTTTGCGGAAGCTGGCGCATCTGTTGTTTTAGCGGATGTGAATAAAAAAGCTGTGGAAAAAGTGGCTCACAGTTTGAAAGAGGAAGGTTATCGGATACTGGCCGTAACTTGCGACGTCAGCAAGGAAGATCAGGTAAAAGCGATGGTGGAAAAAACTGTAGAGGAATTTGGCCGTTTGGACGCCGCCTACAACAATGCAGGCGTGAACAGTTTAATGACAGACACTGCGGATCTGTCCTCGGATGAATACAATCGTGTAATGGATATTGACTTGCGCGGAATCTGGCTGTGCATGAAATACGAATTGCAGCAAATGCGCAAACAGGAAGGCGGCGCTATTGTCAACTGTTCTTCTCTAGGCGGGCTGGTCGGGAATGCCGGGCGTGCAGCTTATCATGCCGCCAAGCACGGCGTGCTTGGTCTGACCAAAAGTGCGGCTATTGAATATGCTTCCAGGGGAATCCGGATCAATGCGATTTGTCCTGGAACGATTGAAACGCCCATGGTGCGGCAGATGGTGAATTCCGGCGATTTGTCCCGGGAGGTTTGCGCACGACTGGCCCCCATCGGGCGACTTGGCACAGAAAAAGAGATCGCGGATGTTGTCTTATGGCTCTGCAGTTCCATGTCCACCTATGTTATTGGACAGTCTATTGCGGTTGACGGCGGCTATACGATCCTGTAATTTAAAACGGAAAATTGAGGTATCTCCCGAAAAGAGTCTTGCTGATTTCCTCTAGTCCCCGGCGCGGCGGCAACTTCGACCTGCTTTGCAACCGGTTCTCCGAAGGTGCCGGTAAAGCCGATCATCAGGTGGAGAAAATCCGCCTCGCCGAAAAGAAGATCAGGTATTGCGCTGCCTGCTACGCCTGCCGGAAAGGAACGCTGACCCCGCTGCCGGAGCAGATTGCAAAAATCCGGACGCTGGCGGATTTGAAGCGAAACCTGGGGCTTGATTTCGTAATTAACGCACGCCCCTGCGCCTATTGGCTGGATATCGGGGACGAAACAGAAAAGCTGCGGATCGCCGGCAAACGCGGCAACGTCTTTGCCGAAGCGGGAGCGGACTGCGTTTTCATTCTCGGCGCAATCGACGAAGCCACTGTCGTCCGGCTGGTTCACGACATCCATGCGCCGCTCAATCTCATCCTGAATGGGAAATTCAAAGATTTCAGGAAACTCCGGGAGGCGGGAGTGCGCCGCCTGAGCATCGGTTCCTCCCTCGTCCGCACCATTTACGGCCAACTGCTCTCTTCGACACATCTGTTGCAGGCCGGCCAGGTGAGCGAACTGCTGAATACGCCATTTACGTATGCCGGGGCCAATCAATACTTCCGGGACTGATGGCCAGGGGGATTCCCGTTCAGTGTTGCGGACAAAATACGGTAAAACCGTTCCCGATCCACGCTCCGGGCAATCTCCACATTGCCCGCCGGATCCGCGGTGAACGCCGTTGCACCCATGCAGTTCTCCCGTCTGGTCTCCACCCGGACGGCTCCGCGTTCGAAGCGGCAGATATCCGGGTGGAACACCGAAACAGCGGCCAAAGGATCGTGCAGCGTCAGTTTTCCGGCACTCTCCAGCCAGGCGTTCCCGAAATCGAATACGGCCTCCATCAGGCGGCTTTGCGCATTCAGCAGCGCTACGGCCCGGACAGCTTCGACGGAGAGCTGCTCCGTGACCTCCAGCGGAATGGCGCGGTGTACGGCCGGCCGGGCGGAAAATACGATCCGGGAAGCCAGCGGATCGGCCCAGGAATTCCAATTCCAACAGAGCTCCGGCAGCGGTTCCGCTCCGAAATAGCCGTTCATCACAAACAGCCCCTTCAACAGTCCCGGCGCATCCGGGTAAGTGCGGAACAAAGTGGCGATGTTGGTCATGTTGCCGATCCCGATCAGCACGACTTCATGCGGATGGGCTTTGATCTTCCGATACAGGAACGCCGGAGCGTCCGCCCGGGTATACTCCGTGTGCGGCCAGCGTTTCAGCGCGCGGGCGCCATCCGGCGTGGGATAGACCGGAATCGGCTGCAGTGTCGTATCGAGCCCCGCCGCAATCGGGATCTCCCGCCCGGCGGCCCGGCAGATCGCATCCGCGACTGACGCCCGTTTTTCGGACTCTCCGCAGACCGTGGTAATGCCGAGAAGTTCGCAGCGGGGTTCCCGCAACAGGTAGGCGAGGCAAATCGCATCGTCGATATCGCCGCCGATGTCGGTGTCAAGCAGGACTTTTTCCATGGTTCACTTGTTTCGGATTATTTTTTTGTAGAATAACACTTCACGCACGGGTTGTCAACTGTTTTTCGGAAAAACTCCGGCATTCCCGATTATTTCACTTGATTTTTGTGAAACAACATGTATCTTTACTTTTATTTTGACTAAAATAAAGTATGAAATATAGTTTTGAGGAGGCAGTTCATGACCGGAGGCGATACCGCACAGATCAAAAAGATCAACACCAACCTGGTCCGCCGGGCGATGCTGGCCGGAGAAGCGTGGACCAAGGACACGCTGTCCGCCCGGACCGGGCTCAGTACGGCGACGTGCCGGAAAATCCTGATGGAGATGCTCGCCACGGGGGAAGCCGCCGAACTTTCCCTCGCCGATCCGAAGGGGGGCCGCCCCGCCCGCCGGTTCCGCTACAACCGGCGGTTCGTGCTGTTCCTGCTGGTGAGAATCGACAACAGCCGCGGGGCGCAGGGGGTTACGGCCTCCCTCGTCGACTCCGGCGGCGAAACCGTCCGCACCGTGGAATACTCTGCGCGGAGCCTTACGCTTGAGGCGTTGCTGGCGACGCTCGGAGAACTGGTTCGGGAACATCCGCGGATCGGCAGCATCGCCATCTCTTATCCGGGAGTTGTCTATCACGGAAAAACCGTGAACTGGGCCACCTGGCCCATCTTGAACGGCCTGGAGCTGGGGCCGGAGATTCAAAGGGAGTTCGGCATTCCGGTTGCGGTGGAAAACGATATCAATCTGGCGGCCTGGGGATATGCTTCCGGGCTCTCCTGCCGCAAGGCGGATATCGCTTACATCGGCATTCCGGAAGAAAGCATGCCCGGTTGCGGATTGGTGATCGGCGGCGAACTGCTGAGAGGCTCGCGCGGATTTGCCGGAGAAGTCATGTTCATCGAAAACCTGCCCCGCGAGGAGCTGGAGGAACGGCTTCGGAACCGTCCGCACGCCATGGCGGAACTGGTCTGGGCCATGCTTCGCCCGATCACCGCGCTGCTTGACCCGCAGCAGGTGGTGATCGCCGGGAAGATTTTCCCGGCGGAGGAGCGGCGGTATCTTCTGGAAAAATGCGAAAAGATGTTCCGCCATGAGTTTCTGCCGCATCTGGTATTCCGGGAGGACCATCTGGCGGACAACTCAGCCGGACTGCTGGATTTTGCCCGGCGGCGGTTTTACGCCGTCGGAAATGAAGATTGACCGGGAGACGGAAAGATGTCGCGCGCAATTTTTGCTCTGACGCTCGCCGCATTCGGAATCGGCACCAGTGAATACGTAATCATGGGGCTGCTGCCGGATGTAGCAGAAAATTTGAACGTGACCATTCCTCAGGCCGGACTTCTGGTCTCCGCCTACGCTATGGGCGTGGTGATCGGAGCGCCGGTGCTGACTCTGCTGACGGCGGGTTTTCCTCGCCGGGGAACATTGCTGGGGCTGGTTGGGATGTTCATTCTGGGCAACCTCCTGTGTGCGGTTTCCGGCAGCTACGCCATGCTGCTGGCCGCCCGGATTCTGACGGCGCTCTGCCACGGCACCTACTTCGGCATCGCGTCGGTGGTTGCGATCGGGCTGGCTCCGGCGAACCGGAAGACGCAGGCGGTGGCGCTGGTGTTCATGGGAGTATCGCTGGCCAATGTCCTCGGCGTTCCCTTCGGCACGCTGATCGGCCATTACCTCGGCTGGCGTTCGACTTTCCATGTCGTGAGTGCGATCGGAATCGCCGCATTGGCGGCGCTGGCGACGCTGGCTCCCGGAAATATTCCGATGCACGCGGTCAGGGCGCTTGACGAAATCAGGGAACTGGGGCGGCCGGCCGTGTTCCTGCCCCTGAGTCTTTCGGTGGCGACCTCCGCAAGTCTGTTCGTGGTTTTCGCCTACATTACCCCGCTGTTGGAGGAGGTCTCCGGGATCGCCCCGGCGCGGGTCGCGTGGGTGCTGTTTCTGCTCGGCTTCGGGCTCTCCATCGGCAGTCTGCTTGGAGGGCGGCTCGGAGACCGCAGCCTTCTGAAATCGTTGCTGTTGCTGATCCTGACCACAACGGGAATTCTGGTGCTGATGCGGTTCAGCATCGCTTCCGGGCTGCTGACGGCCGGAGTACTGTTTCTGTGGGGTATCGCCGCTTTCGCGATCTGTCCGCTGCTGCAGACACTGATGGTCAACCATGCCTCGGGCGTGCCGAATCTGGCTTCGAGTTTCAATCAGAGCGCCTTCAACCTCGGGAATGCGCTCGGCGCATGGATCGGAGCGGTGCTGCTGTCGGCCGGAATGACCTTGCGGGAACTTCCGATCGCGGCCGCCGGAGTGATGATTGTGCCGCTGGCACTGTTTTTTCTGCTTTGCCGTTTTCAAACGCCTCAACTTAGGAGAAAATGAATATGAAATATCGATGCGTGGTTTTCGATCTCGACGGAACTCTGCTGGATTCGGAGACGGTTATCCTGACTACCTTCCGGAATGTGCTGCGAAAGGTGACCGGTAGATCGTATAAGTTCTCCGAACTGAAATTTTCATGGGGCCTCTCTATCGAAGATGCTGCGCGCCGGCTGAGCATCTCCGACACCGGGGAAGTTCAACGCTGCTGGAATGAGGAGATTATGCGCCATTCGGATGAAATCCGGCCGTTTCCGGGTACGGAGGAGATGCTGCGACAGTTGCGGGATGACGGTGTGCGGCTGGGAATCGTCACGTCGAAAGATCGGTGTGAATTGGAGTTAGCTTTCCCGCAAGCTCATTATTTTGAGCCGGAACTGATCGTGACCGCCGATCAGACAGCCCGGCACAAACCTGATCCGGAGCCGCTGCTGGAACTCCTGCGCCGTGCCGGAATCCGCCCGGAACAGACGCTTTACATCGGCGACACGATCCATGATGCGCAATGCGCTGCTGGAGCCGGTGTCGCTTTCGGACTGGCTGTCTGGGGAGCGGATTCGCCGCAAAGCATTCGGGCAGAGTATTACTTCGCTGTGCCGCAAGAGGTCGCGCCGCGCCTCGACGGGGACGATCCGCTTGGCCGTCTGCCGTATCTGAAATGGGCGATGGAACTCCAATTCATCGGCCAGGCGGGAGTAACCTACTCCCGCGATCCGTTCGATCGGGAGCGCTTTCAGCGTATCCGGGAGATCGCGGCGGAGATGCTCGCGGTAAAGTCGGAGATACCGCTGGAAAAAGTGAAGGAACTTTTCTGCTCCGAACACGGCTTTCAGACACCGAAGCTCGATACGCGCGCGGCGATTTTCCGGGACGGAAAAATCCTGCTGGTTCGGGAGAATGACGGCCGCTGGTCGCTCCCCGGCGGCTGGGTGGATGTGAATGAATCGATCCGTTCCAATACGGAAAAGGAGGTTCGTGAAGAAGCCGGCCTGACCGTCGCCGCGCTGCGGCTGCTCGCGGTGCAGGACCGCAATCGGCACAATCCTCCGCCCTACGCCTACGGCGTCTGCAAGGTCTTTGTTCTCTGCGGATTGATCGGCGGTGAATTCCGGGAAAACCTCGAAACGACCGGCTGCGCGTATTTCGGCAGAGACGAACTGCCGCAACTGGCGGAGGAGAAGAACACCGCCGCGCAGATCCGGATGTGCTTCGACGCGGCCGCCGCATCGGACTGGCAGCCCGTTTTCGACTGAATTAACTCCGTGCGGCAACGTCCTGCCGCCGGATGGCGTTTTTCTGGATATCTCGGATAGTTGTCATATTTTCGATCTTCAGCATGATTTCCGAGATGAAGTCGGCATTTCGGCAGAATCACCTCCTGCATACTACCACCTCAAAACTCCCCGCATGATGTCCGCAGTGCTATTGCTGTGAATTGGAAAATCATTCTGTAAACAATTTAATATTGGCAAGCATCTTGTGAAGGCGATGTTCATCGAAAGGCAGATATTCGGCGATAGTAAAACCTGCGATGTTGGACTCGTTTGCAACAAGCCGCAGAATCTCGGACAGTTTTTCCATTGTCATTCTGCCTCCACCTGCGCCGTCGCCAACAAGTTGTGGATTGGCAAAATAAGTCGAATGGAAGAAATGTTCATCCAATACGTCAACATCCAAATGTACAAGAATTCTGGAAAAACGTTTCAGAAAGGCGCTGATTTCACCACTGGAAATAAATTCTTTTGTCTGTACCTTGTAGTTGACTTTAACCGTGTCCAGATAATTCCGCTGGTAATCGTGGAGCTCCTGCAGACCTACATACAGAATGTCGCTGGAACTGAATGGCGGATTTCGCATGGTGGCGGCAAGTGAAGCATCTCCACTTCCCAGTAACGTTCCAAGCACCATGGCGTGAGCATATGGGTAACCATCCGCTGTGGTGGAAACATCCGGGTGCGCATCAATCCAAACGATGCCGCAGGAGGGATAAAGACCATGCAGGTAGTCGAATGGTGCGAGTGAAACAAGGCAGTTGCCGCCGATGGTGATGACACGGTCAGGATTCTGAGCAGCTAGGATTTTCTGGGCACTGACGATTCCGGAAAGCACCTGCTCCTTGGCATAGATGCCGTCTGTTACATGCTCGTTTTTACCGTCGGGCGGTTCAATATCAACCTTGATCAATGGCTGCCGGTCATTCCGCGGCAGAATGTGTGACAACAGATTTGCACCAAAATAGTAAGTGTCAAGACCTCCGCTCACATGATCGGGATAAAGCAGTCTTATGGTCTTCATGATAATTGCGTTCCTCTTTTATGATTTTGCCAGTTTTATGCCCAATTCATACGCTTTTCGACACTCCTCCGGGAACACTGTTTCATGGCGAAGCCGTTTGGCATTGCTGTCCCAGCAACCCAGATGATAGCGGCTGTAGTCTTTTACCTGCATGGTGTCCGTGGCAAGAAATGTTTCGCAATGCCCAAAATAAAGTTTCATCCAGTTCTCATACCGCTGAAAGAGTGCTGGATACCCGAAATCGTGAAACATAGACTCCGACACGTTCATCGTAAATATCCATGCTGTTTTTTTCGCAGGACTTAACGGCTTACTGTAATCATCATAGTTCAAATACTGGAACAGAAAACGTTCAAAAAACGAGCGCATTTCTCCGGAAACTTCGCTGAAATAGATCGGACTGCCAAGCACCACAACCTCGGCCTTGTGAAGCCGTTCCAGCACAACAGTCAGGTCATCGCGCAAGACACAGCGGCTGGGACGCGGTTCCTTGCGCAGTTTGCACGCCATGCAGCTGACGCAGCCGCGAAAATTCAGATCGTAGAGATGGATCATCTCCGTCTCCGCACCTGCGGATGCCGCACCGGAAAGCACGCTTTTCAGCAGAGTACCGGTATTCCAGTCTTTTCGGGGGCTCCCATTAATTGCTATTACTTTCATCGTTCATCTTCTGTCAAAAAGTTTTTCCATCCAAATAATGTCATACCAGCGTCCGAACTTGCGGGCGCACCTGTGGAAGTGCGCACATTGCGTGTAACCCATTCTCTCATGAAAACAGACACTTCCACGCGAGAGAAATTCATCTTCAATTTCGGAATAGGCAATGCAGGCATTCAGGTTCAAAATGCCTTGCCGTTTCGCGGCATCCTCCAATGCGGAATACAACTGTCGTCCAATTCCACAGCCATGTGAATCCATACGGACATAGATAGACACTTCCGCCGAATGAGCATAGGCGGCCCGTTCTTTGAATTCACCAAGATAGGCGTAGCCGAAAATCTCACTATTCCGCTCCGCAATCAGATATGGATACTTTTTCTGGATATGCGATATTCGCATCTGGAATTCCGATATGTTTGGGGTGTCCAGTTCAAAGGTGATGGCGGTATTCCGCACATACGGAGCGTAGATTGCCAGCAGGGCTTCAGCATCATTTGGGACGGCGTGTCGAATTGTTATGCCTAGGTTTTTCATTTCTTTGTCAGCATGTTTTTGATTTTTTCCACCTCGGCCTCATCCGGCACGGCTTTGCCATGCTCCCATGCGGAGACCTTCTTCACGGAAACGTTGAGCGCGGCGGCAAACTTAACCTGCGAGAGTCCCAATGCCTTGCGTTTGGCAAGAAGTTGTTCCGGTGTAAGAAGTCCGGATTCATCGGTAAAATCAGGAATGGACACAGCAGGGAATGTATCGCCGAGAACAACTTTCAGCTTTGCAACTCCGGCGGCATTGACAGCGGATACATTCGAAATGGAGGTCCGAAGTTCGGGATATTTCCTGTATTTGAGCCGGACAAGCGCGTTGACTTCATCCCGCACCATCCTCCGGGATTCCTCATCCAGCTTCATCGTATTGATAGAGGATTCATCAATCTCCCGGCGGCCGGTGACGGCGATATTCCACGCGACCATGCCCATGCGCCAGAGAATATTGCGCCCGACAAGGTCGATCCCCCTGGAATCGTCGACATACTCCGGCAGAACATCGGCACACAGATCCATGAGCGCATCGGCGATACGTCCGCTCTGGTGCAGACGATGTTGCTCAGCGTGAAATTTCCGCGCCTTCAGCTTTGCTTTGCGTTTGGCGGCTTTGGCCTGCTTATGACTCATTTATCTTCGCTTTCTCCGATTCCAGGCAGTTCATTGCTGGAGAGATGATTTTCTCCGGATATAATGGAGTGCCCTAATTCTTTTTCCGTCTCTTTTCTGGCATTCCCGGCAACCCTGCCGCCTCGTTGCGCCACCGATTTATGTCCCGGCATGGAGGTAGGTTTTTCCTGTTTGGAAAGTTCCGTAGTGACACGTTCGCCGAGCATGGTGAAAATCAGTTCCAGGTCTGTCATATGGTCGCGGAGATTTTGATTCGGTGAATTCAATCCTTTGTAGATTTTGTAGGCAGACGGCGTCATACCGAAAGTTGCCTTGCTGATTTCCGCAGTAAGGATGGCAAAATCTCGTTCATCGGTGATGCCTCGCGCTTTCCATTCATCGGTGAGATTCTGGCGAATGGCGATACCGCGCAACCGCTTGTCAATCCAATCCTTTGGATAACCTTTCTGCTCATAGAGTTCTTTCATGCGTTCCTGGGCGAGTTCGGGATTTTCGATCTCCAACACCCGGTCGTAGCCAACTTGCGCCAGCCACTGCTTGAACGGTTCTGCTTTGGGCGATGGGATGGACTGGATGATACGGAACAGTCCTTTGACATTGGCACAGTTCACCTTTTGAACCCCGCCAGCCGTTTCGATGGAAAGGGGGGTGACAATTTGTCCCCACCCTTGCGCGAGTATCGGATCGCGGCGACGGATTTTTTTGATGTAATCCGTCGGATTGACACTGTCCGTCAAAACCGCTACAACATCAACCACGGCAAAATACCATTCATCATTGTGCAATGTCCGGCGAATAGTCTTGTCCTGAAAGACCACAAGGGATTTTTTACCCGTTTCGCTCATCTTTATGCCTTCTATCCTTAATATATACGACCTTATGTTTGATAGTCTTGATTTGCTCGTGGTTCATGGTACATCACTCAATACGTTATCTGAATCAGCAGTTCTTCCCCGTCTTCCGGTCGGGACACATCTTCAATGTCCTCGGCGATGGCCTCCATCATCTTTAAATAGGCAAGTTCACGCCGCCCCGTCCAGGCGAAATCCGACTTTACGGGAAAAAGCTGTTCCTGCATTTTCTCTTTCCAATTCTCTGAATCC
>CAKUKT010000014.1 GCA_934663655.1 uncultured Victivallaceae bacterium | reverse complement strand
GTTCGGCGCCGAGTCGCATCACACTGCCGGTGTGAAAACGGGAGTCGGCGACCAGCAGCCGCGGCGCCGCAAGATCACGGGCCCGGCGCCGCAATTCCGCCACCCGCTGCTCAAAATCCGCCGGCATCACCCACTCCTCGTAGAAGCGTCCGGCCTCCCGGCAGGCGTCGAGAAAGCCTTCAAAGCGGTAAACAACCGGGGGAGAATCCTCCGGTGAACGCAGAAATACCGGTCGCGCCTCCGGCAGGGCAGCCAGACGCTCACGGGTGATCTCCCTGAGCGCACCGCGATGGTCGGTGGTCACGCGCAGGACGCCGTCGGGTTCGGTACGGTTGACCACCGCCTGCGGCCGGACCCCGCGAAAATGTTCGATGGCCGGCAGCAGTTCCCGCCCGGGGCGCATCCAGATCACCCCGTCGAAGTCGAGCAGCCGCTTCCATTCCGAACGGTGCACGAAAGGTTCACCGCCCAGAGTAGTCAACCGCAGCGAACACCCCTCGCACTCGTTTTCGAGCACCGATCCGACCAGCGCCACCCGTGCGGAACTGGCCGGAAACGCATTCACAAAGGTTCCCGAACCCCGGCGACTGGAGAGATACCCGGAGCGTTCCAGAGCCCGGATCGCCCGATCCACGGTCGCGCGGGCGACTTCAAACTCCCGTACCAGTTCCAGCCGGGGCGGCAGCGGGGTTTCCGGTTGGTAGACCCCGGCGCGGATCCGGCGTTCGAGCTCTTTAGAAATATCGCGGAAGGTGTTCATTTCGCCCTCAAGCCTATCTTTCTTTTTGTTAATATAATTTGCATAGGCAAAATTGCAAGCCGCTTCACAACTTTTTTTGCCGATTTCTTTGACTTTGAACAAAATCCCCGGCAAACTATTGCAAAAAACGCAATCACGGGATATATTATTAAGTTATCCGAGGAACTTACACCCGGACGCCGATCCTCTCGGCAGTCCGGCGGAACTGAACCAGCTAAAAAAGGAGCTTGGGTTGACAAAATGGAAAAAATGAAAATTTTGCATGATTCCGACGCCGATCTCGGCGTGCTCAACGGGAAAACCATCGCAGTCATCGGTTACGGCAGCCAGGGCAGAGCCCAGGCGCTCTGCATGCGCGATTCCGGATTGAACGTCATCATCGGTATTCGTCCCGGCAAATCGATGGATGCCGCCAAGCAGGACGGCTTCCAGGTGATGAGCGTCCGCGAGGCCGCCGCCGCCGCCGACATCATCCACATTCTGCTGCCTGACGAACTGCACGGCCCGGTGTACAACGCGGAGATCGCTCCGGAAGTCAAGCCCGGCAAAACCTTGTCGGTTTCGCACGGTTTCAGCTTTGTTTTCGGCGAAATCACTCCGCCCGCCGGCGTCGATGTGATCATGATCGCTCCCAAGAGTCCCGGAACCGAGGAACGTAAGCGTTTCGTCGAGGGGTTCGGCGTGCCCGGTCTGATCGCGGTCAAGGTCGATGCCAGCGGTAACGCCCGCGCGGTGGCGCTCGCGATCGCCAAGGCGGAGGGACTCACCCGCGCCGGCGTACTCGAATGCACGATGGAACAGGAGACCTACGAGGACCTCTTCGGCGAGCAGAACGTGCTCTGCGGCGGCATGGTCGACTTGATGAAGTACGGCTTCGAGGTGCTGACCGAGGCGGGATATCCGCCGGAAATGGCCTACTTCGAATGTGTGCATGAAGTCAAACTGATCATGGACCTGATCTATGAGGGCGGTATCCAGAAGATGAATGCGGTCATCTCCAACACCGCTGAATGGGGCGAATATGTGAATGGCCCGCGGATCATCTCCCCCGATGTCAAGGAGCGGATGAAGGAATCGCTCAAGGATATCGAGACCGGCGTGTTCGCCCGCAAGTGGATCGCCGAAGCCCGCAACGGCGCGCCCAACCTCAAGGCGAAACGCGCCGCGCTCGGAGAACATCCCGTCGAAACCACCGGAGCGAAAATCCGGAGCCTTTTCGAAAAGAAGTAAGCGCACCTTTGCCGGGGCGAACCGCCCCGCGACAACGGATGGATCGGTACGATCCCCCGTTAAGTCAAAAAAAAATTACGTGTCCGGGAACTCGTCCCGGGCACGTTTTTTTATCCTTGAATCAGCCGATGCAGGATACCGGCCACCCATCGGACCGGACTGGAAGCGGATGCTCGACTTGCCGGACGACCTCTGGGGGAAACCTTGAATCAGCCGATGCAGGATACCGGCCACCCATCGGACCGGACCGGAAGCGGATGCTCGACTTGCCGGACGGGCCTCTGGGGGAAACCACGAACAGCCGCAATCTCAGCAATCGCCGCCACCGCGAAAACCACGCACGCCTTGCTTCAGGCGGTACGGGTTCAACCGTCCGGCGACCGTCCGGTCTTCACCCCGCCACCACCATCCCGGCATCGGAGAAAATCAGCGGCGGAAGGGGTGCAGGGAATTGAGATAGATTTCCCGCACCGCGTCCCGATCAGCATGATCCGGAGCAAGGCTGAGCAGTGACTCCAGCGACGGCGTGGTCATCACCAGTTCGACCAGCCGGTCGATATCGGCCTCGGTAAAGCCGACGTCCGCAAGTTTCTCCGGCGCACCGACCGACTTCAACCAGTTCTCCACCCCGATCGCCGCGGCTTCCGCCTCCGCCGGATTGCCGCGAAGTCCGGGGGCCAGCGGCGCCAGAATGTCCGCAAGAATTTCCGCCCGGACCGGATAAATCCGCTTGACCACCGCCGGCAGCAGGATCGACAGCCCCAGGCCGTGGGTCAGATCCGGTTTCACCGCGCTGAGCGGATGTTCCAGCGCATGCGTGTAGTGGAGCATGCCGTTGTCGAACGCCACTCCCGCCAGCATCGATGCATACAGAAGATGATACCGGGCGTTGAGATCCTTCGGATTCTCCAACGCCGCCGGCAGATGGCGCGCCACAATCCGGATGCATTGGGCGGCGAGCGTGATCGCCAGCGGATTGGTGCAGGTGGTGGTGGCCGCCTCCACCGAATGGTTGATCGCATCGATACTCACGAAACGGGTCTGCTTCTCCGACAGACCGGTCATAAGTTCCGGATCGTCAATGGCCCACTCCGGATAGATGCAGTCGTAGGCGATTGCGGGCTTGTATTCCATTTCCGGAATCGTGGCGACCGCGAAACGATCCACTTCGGTGCCGGTGCCATGGGTCAAGTTGATCGCAACCAGCGGCAGTGCCTGCGTCGGGACAAACTTGTATTCGTAGATTTCACGTGCAGTGCGGCCCGGGTTCGCGAGTACAATCGCCGCACTTTTGCCGGCGTCGATCGGACTTCCCCCACCGATCGCAATCACCGCCTGAGCACCGATCGCCCGGCCGGCTTCAGCCGCCGCGTCGATCTGCACGGTGGTCGGGTTCGGAGTCACCTTGTCGAACAGCGCAAATTTGATCCCGGCGGCATCCAGTGCGGCACTGACCTTGTCCCAGGCGCCGGTGAGCTTGTAGGAACGTCCGCCGGTGACCACCAGCACCGCTTTCACTCCACGCTCCTTCAACGCGGTGGTGATATCGGTGATACGGTTGATCGCTCCACAGCCGAAATATACCAACGTTTTGAGCCGGATTTCCCGGACTTCCCGAATGTCGACATTGAGTGTCTGCATCTTGAATTATCTCCTTCTCTCGTTATTCCGGATCCTCGACCCGGAGAAATCGGTTGATCGTCAATTTTTACCGGCTTCAACCCCGGCTTTCGCTCCGGCGTCGTCCTCTTCCGATTCCGCGCCGGAAATTCCGTCGCCATCCGCCGTTTCATCATCATCATCGTCCGGAGGATTGAGCAGGGTGATGTTTTCGCCAAGCCGGAAACTGGTCTCCTTAAGCTGGGCATGGGAGAGTTCCGGGAGGATTCTCAACGGGATATTCGAATCAAATGTCACCTCCATGCCGCCGTCTTCGAGATTTTTCCAGGAGACGCGGAGACGGCCGTTGGCCAGCGGCACCAGCGCCTCCGCCGAATCGACCAGTTTGCAGGCGGGGTTGAAGTATATCACCGAATGTCCCGCTTCGGCAATCCGGATTCCGAGCACTTCGCGGATCAGGAAAATGTTGGGAGAGACGCAGCTGCCGTCCGAGAACTTCAGCGGAGCCGGTTCGTCACATCCAGGCGAACTTTTCCACGCGCACGCCTCGTCGCAGATGCGGTGTTCCCAGTAGTTGCGGAAATAACCGTAGGCCCAGTCACGCTGCCCGAATGCGAACATCATCTCCATGAAGAGAAAATGGAAATAGGGCGAAGCAGATTCCCGGCTGCGGTCATAAGGGGGCTCAAGATTGAAAAACGCATTGAAGAAGGTCTCGAAACTCTCCGGCGGCAGCACCCCGCTGAACATCGCACAGAAGTTCGCAAAGAGATTGCAGTCCGGTTTCCGCTTCGCGCCGAGCCGCCAGCGGGCGAAGAGGCCGTTGTCCACGCTGAAATGACCGGTGCGGAGCCGGCCGGCCACCCGATTGGCCAGTTTCACGCAATGGGCGGCGGCGCCATGTGCTTCCACGGTGCGGTAAGCCTCAGCTGCCGAGAGCAGGAAACGACAGAAAAGCGCATTGAGATAGGTCGGACTCTCCCCTTCCGGGAACTTGCCTTCACTGAGCGGGCTGCTGAAGCTGAAACGCCCCTCGCTGTCCGCCAGCAGTCCGGTCTCCTCGTCCAGCATGGCTTCAAAGTATTCCCGGGTAAGATCGAGAATCGGGATGGTTCTTTCGAGTTCGACCCGGTTGGCGGTGAAGCGGTAGTTGTAATTCATCCAGATCGGCAGGAAGAAGAGGTGGTGGATCTGCGACATGTGATGGCGGCCGAAACTGAGTGCCGGGATATCGCCGTTTTCGAGCTGAGAACCGACGAATTGCCGCAGTCTGGCGGTGATGTATTCGGTATCCCCGAAAACCGCGGCCATATTGGCGGCGTCGATGTAGGCATCGAGCATGTAGCAGTCGTAATCGGCCCGCGACTCCGAGAGCGGAATGAACGCCGCGGAACGACGCAAAGTCTGGCGACCGATCTCCCAAAAACGGTTGAGCAGCGGATCCGAGCAGTGAAACGAACATTCGTTGCGAACTATCCGCACCAGTTCACAGAATCTGACTGCATCAATTCTCACCCGGCTGGAAGTCCTCCGCACCGCCACCCCGATGTAGAAACAATCAGTCGGCAGCGTACTGATGAAGACAGTTTTTCCGGCACGACAGTGAATCGTGGCGATATTGCGGTAATTCGCTCCGCTCGACACCATACCGGAAGCGGTGCGTCCGCGCCCGGTGACCACGTCGATGATGTCACCCGCGCCGGCCTCGATCTCCAGACTGATGAAGCCGTAACGAAGCTTGTCCAGACGGTAGACCACATAATCAAGTCCGACCAGCTGGCGCAACATGTCGCCCTCGGCTTCCGGCTGAAACTCCGCCCGGTACAGCAGATCGTAGGGGTCAGTAAGTTCCTGAAGCGACGAAGCATAGGTGGTGAGCGGCAGCCGTTCGATCCGGAGCGAACTGGTCGCCTCCTTGAGCGTCAGCCGGAGCGGTCCGGCGACCACCCAGCCCGAGGGAGCGGTTTCCACGGTATCCTGAAGCACCTGGTAGTTTTCGTCGCCATAGGTGGTTCCGGGGAATATCAGCTGCAGTCCCATCGAGTTGCGCCCCGGGGACTGGATCACCAGCAGCCGGTTCCAGCCTGCCTTGAGCCGGAGCACGTCGCCGGGTTCTCCGCAACGGTTGGGCGCCGATGCCACCAGCTGGTTGTTGCAGAAAAGTTTGAAGGGGTCATCGCAGAAGATCTCCACCGGCACTTCACACGCTTCTTCGCGAAAAATATATCCGGCACCGGCAAAGGTTTCGTGCGTCAGGCCCTTGCAACGGCGGAACACCACCCCGGTCCAGGCCGGGAAACGGCTGATTTTACCCCGCTGTACCGGCAGAAGCGGTGACAAATCCTCTTCAATGGCAGCTGGAGACAAAGGATGAAGTTCCAGCGTGGTACCGGGTTCGCCGACGGGGACGCACACATCCGGATGCTGCCAGTTGTGATCCGGCATGAACATCTGCGAAACCCATTTCGGCGGGTACTCCGCGGCGTTGAAAACCTGAGTCATCCCGTGCCCGTGAATAATCCGCGCCCGGTTGGCAACCAACCCCCGCCCCTCACAGACGCTCCAGCTCGAATCACTGCACAGCACCTCGTGCTTGGAACTGGCCATCTGACACCACATGCCGGGCACTCGGCAACCAGCTTCGGTGCCGCCGTCCTCATTGTAATAGACCTTAACCGCCAGCACGTTGATACCGGATTCAAGATAGAAACCGATGTCGTGCTGATCGATGTAACTTACGCCGCAACTGTGGTGGGCGCGGGGGCCGAAACCGATCAGTCGCCCGTTGAGAAAAAGCTGATAGGAACTGTTGGCGCTGATCCAGAGATAGGTCTCCAGTCCGGCGAATGCGCAGGAGAACTCTTTTCGGAACAGCAGGAATGAATCCGGGGTGTTAAGCAGTGACTTCTTCCAAATCCACTCTCCGTAAATCCGGCTGGGTAATCTGACGCTGCTCATCAAAAGTCCCTCCAGTTTAGCGCGCCCCCGCAACGGGAACCGGCCGGGCGGAGCGCAAATTCATCACACGTATATATATTACGCCAAATCGAAAAATTGTCAACCCGTTTCCCGGAGTAAAAACAACATTTTTTCATGAAAACGCCGGTTTTCCTCCGGAAACGAACCATTCCTGCTCAAAAGCGTTCCGGCAAGCGGTTGTCGCTTGACATCCCGGCGGCACGAGGATATATTCTGCGCTGATCCCGGCGGAGAAGTTCCGGCGGAAAAACTGCGGGGAATCATCATGAGCGAAAGCTATCACTTTATCGGCATCGGCGGCATCGGCATGAGCGGACTGGCGGCGATGTGCCGTGATCTCGGCGGTCGGGTGACCGGCAGTGACCGGGGGGCGGAACGGCCGGAAAACCGGCGTATTCTTGACGCACTTGAACTTCAGGGAATCACCATTTTCCCGCAGGACGGGTCATTCATCCACTCCGGAGAACGTCCCGATTACCTGGTCTATTCGACCGCAATCGAGGAAGACAACCCTGACTTCGCCGCCGGAACCGGCATTCCCCGTCTCCATCGTTCCGAACTTCTCGCGTCCATCCTCTCCACCGGCCGGTTTAAAAACACCATCGCCGTCACCGGCAGCTGCGGCAAAAGCACCGTCACCGCTTATACGGCGGAAGCCCTCACCAACCTCGGCGCGGATCCATGTTGTCTCAACGGTGCACTCTCCAAACGTTTCCGCGGCGGCCGCTTCGCCGGGAACTACCGGGCGGGCGGGAATGAATATTTTGTTTTCGAAGCCGACGAAAGTGATAAAAGCCTGCTCAATTACACCGTTGACTACGCGGTTATCCTCAATATCGGCACCGATCACTACGATCGGGAAGAACTGGCGCGCGTGTTCGCCGGATTTCTGCAACGGGTCCGGCGCGGCGCGGTGATCGAACGCGGCGTATACGAGGCGATCGGCGAAGCCGCCATTCCAGCGGGGCTGAAAATCGCGGTGTTCGATGCCGAACCCCGGGGAGGAACGCGCTACGCACTCGCCGGTTACAACATGGAAACCCGGCTGGAGATGGTTTACCGTTATGGCCGCCGGTCACCGGTCCGGCCCGGAGCCGACCGGGACGAATACGATCGGGAGGGTGCCAATAACATTCTGGCGATTCAGGGATTGCGTTCCGAGGAGTTCCGGATTGAACGCCGGGTACCCACGGCGGAGTTCACCGACGGCCGCCGGGTGGAACTCCCCCATTCCGGATTGCACATGGCAATAAACGCACTGGCAATCACCGCGCTGCTCGATATGCTCGGATTCGATTTCCAGGCCATCCCGGAGGCGCTGGAACGTTTCGACGGGGTATGGCGGCGCAACGATTTCGCCGGTACCACCCGGCAGGGGGCGCTGGTCTACGACGACTACGCCCACAACCCGGAGAAGATCATCTCATGCCTCCGGGCCATGCGTGAACTCGCCTCCGGAAATCTCTACGCGGTTTTCCAGCCGCATGGTTACGGTCCGTTTGGATTCATGCGCGATGAGTTGTTCATCCGGCTCGACTCCGAACTGCGCGCGCTCGACCGCTTTATTCTCCTCGAACCATATTATGCCGGCGGCACCACCTCTTTCCGGCCGACGGCGCCGGAGGTGCTCGCCGACTGGCAGTCGCGAAGCCGACGGCCGGAACGTTTCATGTTCTTTCCCGACCGGGAGACGCTCCGGGACTTTCTGTTGCTCAAGTGCGGTTCCGGAGACCTGATCGTGACGATGGGCGCACGCGACAATTCGCTGAGCGACTACGCCGCCTCGCTGACCGAACCCGTCAACGCCGGATGATTTTACCGCTGGCGGTGCGCGCGATCGCTTCGACCACGGTGAAATCCATCGGCACCTGATGCGCACTCAACTGCCGGTGACAGAAGCGGCGCAGTTCCGTGATGAAATCCTCCCGATCGCCGACCCCGGCCGCGAGCACGATTTCCGCAACCGGAATTTCACCGGGCGCTCCGGCGGCGCGTCCGTACACCCGGGAATCGACGATTCCGGGAAACTGGTTGATGACCTCCTCCACTTCTCCGGGGAAAATTTTCATCCCCATGAAATTGATGACCTCCTTGGCGCGTCCGGAAATGAAGAGGTAGCCGGCTTCGTCAATATTGCCGATATCTCCGGTCGGGAACCAGCCGTCGGGAAAAAGTTCATCGCGGCGGGCGAAGGGAGAGAGATAGGCGTCGAACATTCCCGGACCGCGGAGCAGTATCTCGCCCTTTTCGGAAAAGTTCACTTCGTAAGCCGGTTGCAGTCGACCGACGGAAGTGCTGCGACCACCGGAAAGATCGTCGTTGAGGCATGGCAGGCCGACTTCGATGATTCCGTATGCCTGAATCAGCGGAATGTGAAACTTCTCGGTGAAATTGACCGCCTCGGCCGGATCGAGCCGCATCGCGGTTGAAACCGCCTGGCGCACCTTGCCGAGCACCTCCGCGGAGATATCCGGAGAGCCGGTCATCAACCGGTAATGGTAGGGGGTGGCGTAGAGCAGCACGGGGGGATGAGCGAGCAGTGCCGCAGGAAGTGTCCGTTCGAACGGCGGCCGTACCATCACAATCTGCGCGCCGCGACGCAGGAACAGAATGATTGTGACCACAAAATGATAAGCCATATCGAGCATCCACGGCACCACTTCGCCGGCGTTGATATCCAGTCGTTCACATGCGGTGGTGCGTTCAAGTACCGCCTGATGGGAGAGCACCACGCCCTTGCTCGCCCCGGTGGTGCCGCTGGAAAAACGGATGAACGCCGCCCGCCGCCCGTCACCGAGTTCAAGCCGAATAACCGGAACCTCCGGCAGAAGCCGGGCCGCCAGCCGCATTCCCCCCGCTTCGAACCATACCGTATCGGCGGATGTCGCGGCAACGGAGGAGATCACCAGGTTAACGCCGATGCGGCGGACGATCTCCCGAACCTCCGGTTCCGGGGTTTTCATCGAGATCGGCACGATCACCGCGTCGAGCGCGAGCACCGCCAGCGACAATGCGATATAGGCGGCGGAATTTTCCACCTCGACAGCGACCCGCCAGTTCGGACCGACTCCGAACCGCCGGAGTTCCGCGACGGCAGCCTCCACCTGGGCGAAAAGTTCCTGATAACTCCAGACCTCTCCTCCGTCGGCGATAGCGGGGGTGGTGCGACTCCCGGATTCCCGGACGATCTGCCGGTAGATGTTCCCTGCTTCTGAACGCGACTTCTCCATCAATCTCTCCACAATAACTCGTTTTCAATTCGCCGCAGCAACTCCTCCCGGCCCGCCCCGTCACTCCATCCCTCCCGGCAGGAGAGCACCACGTTGAGCGTTTCTCCGAAGGCATTGCAGAAAATCCCCGCACCGGGACGCGGCGGCATCAGCGGCCAGTGGCGCGCCCCGACAATCCGGTGTTTTCCCCACCGTTCCGGCAACGATGACCGGCTGAGAAAAGAGAACATCAGCGACCCGGCGCCGCCACCGAAACCGGAGAGCGCGAGTTTTCCCATCATCCGTTCGGGCAGGATCCGCATCAGGTCGTTGACTTCGGCAAAATCATCAGGCAGCCCGGATTCCATTGCGGCGGCGATCTCTTTTCTTGCCGCATCGATCCACCACTGCCGCGGCGGCACAGTTTCGCCGGGCTGCCAGAGCAGCGGCAGGCAGCTCCAGTGATTGAAGAAGGTTCCGCCGCGGTCGGCAATCCGTCGATCCACCGACATCGGCATCAGAACAGCTTCGTTCCCGGGATAGTGCTTGCGCCGCCACCAATCGAAGGCCCGGGCGACCAGGGCGGCCACCATGGTTCCGGCCATGAATGGTCCGCAATGTTCCATCGCCAGCCGCTGTACCATGGCGAGCGGCAGTCGGCGTTCGGCGAAAAGAGCGCCGGCACCGGCGGCGCCGGAAAATTCGGTGCGGCAACAGGGAGTCCGGGAGAGCGCGATCAGAGCGCGGTTAACCCGTCGTCCCGCCGCCATGCGGGCGCGCCACCGTTCCAGTCCGGAAGAGCGCAGAGAGGGAGCTTCGACCCGACCGGCAAAGAGATCCCGGAGAAAGAGTTCGGCGCCGCCGCCGTCGAAAAGCCGGTGTCCGAATTTCACCACCAGCCGGGAGGTCGCTTCACCGGGTACCAGCAGCAGCGCCAGCTGGGAGCGCATCGGCGTGTCGGCAAAACGGCGGGTTTCGTAATCCGGATCGCTGCCCGCCGGAACCACCAGCAGTTCCGGCAGACGAACGTCCCCGGGGCGCCAGCAGGGAGCCAGATTCCAGCAACGGCCGGTTCGGCCGTTCAGCAGCCGCAGTACCGGTTCCGGCAGGACGGACAGCACTTCCCGCAACTCCTCCGGAACCACCGGCGAATCGAAGTCGAGCGACAACAGAAAATCATTGCCGCCCCCCGGAGTTCCCGCGCAGCTGGCGGACAATCCGGCGGCGACCCAATCCATGCCGCGAAGATAGTGTTTCCCCTCCATCACAACCGCCGATTACGCACGATCAGCGACGATCCGTTTTGCCAGAGCCGCCGGAGAAGCGACATCGGCCGCGGCGAGCGTTCCCGCGAGATAATCGAGCTGCCAGCGGCGCTTTACAAAGAGCAGCAGCGTGACAAAGCTCAGCGAATCGATCCGGTTGTCGGCAAATGAACCGTCCGGAAGAAGTTCCGCCTCGGGAACAGAAGTCATAACTGAAATCTCCCGGATAATTCCGGCCAGCACCTCTTGAACGTCCTCCATTTCCATCCTCCTGCGCTCAAATCATCCCGCCGGAACCACTGCCGGCATGCCGAGTACGTGACAATTTTCCGGAACAGCCCCGGCCGTCAGCCCATTCCAGAAGTCGAGCTCGAGCCCGAAAGCAAATCCGCTGCGTCCGCCGTTTCGATCCCGGTCAACCACCAGCGAACCAAAATGATTGTCTCCTTCACGCGAGGAGAGCAGCAACGCCGCCGCTCCCTCGGTGAATGGACCGGGGAATTTCCCCGGATAAAACGCTTCGGCGCGTTCGGTCAGCAGCGCCTTTTCCTCCGCAGCCACCACCAGAACCTGCGGTGCCATTTCGGAGGCAAGCAGGGTTGCGGCAAGTTCCATCGCTTCAAACCAGACCATTTCAAAACCGGTTACCGCCAGCACCGGACCGCGCAATCCGAGCACCACGCCGAGATACGAGGCGGCGGCATTGTGAACCGAATGAGAAAATTTTGTCGGTAAAATTTCATCCTCCGCAAAATCCAGAATATCATCGAGCGTAGCAAAGGTCGTCCGATGCGGCCCGAACGCCGAAGCGGTGATCAGCGCCGTCTCCCCGTCGATCCCCGGAGCCGCGGCAGCCGCGGCCATCACCGCCAGTGTGGTGAAACGATCAGCACGGCGCAGCGAGAAACGTTCCCGGGTTTGTTTGAGCGCACTCTCTTCAAGCGGGAGAAATCCGGGCAGCAACGGCGCCGAAAAACCGGCGAATCCCTGGATGAAAATCGTCTTTCCGGTCATTCCTCCCCCCCTTCCCGCGCAACCAGCAGCGCGGTGTTGGATCCGCCGAAGGCCAGCGATGTGGAGAGCGCCCAGCGGGATGCCACCGCGCAATTCTCCCGCAGCGGAGCCAGCGGGATATCTTCCGGCAGCCGCTGGAACCGGTGACTGCGCGCCGCCATCCCGGCTTCGAGCATCAGGCAGCAGAAGATAAACTCCAGGGCTCCGGCGGCGCCGAGGGTATGACCGGTCACCGCCTTGGTGGACATGAACTTGAGTTCCGGTCCGAAAACCCGGTTCAACACAGCGCCCTCCACTCGGTCATTGACCAGGGTGCCGGTACCGTGGGCGTTGACGAAACCGATCTCTTCCGGCGGAAGTCCCCGCAACGCCAGCCGGATCGCGTTTTCCAGCTCCCGGCCTTCCGGATGGGGCTGGGTGATGTGAAAGGCGTCCGCCCGTTTGCCGAATCCCCGCAACGTAAAACGCGGCTTCACACCGCGGCGCGCTGCCGATTCCAGTGTTTCCAGCACGACCACACCGGCGCCCTCGCCGAGGTTCAGCCCGGCACGTCCGGCGTCGAAAGGCGCGCAGGGAAATTGCGAACATACTCCGAGCGCATTGAATCCGTCGAGCGGAACCCGGTTCAGTTCATCCGCCCCGCCGGCGATCACGATATCGCACTGCCCGGAAGCAATCCACATGCCGCCGATGCCGATCGCGTCTGCCCCGGAGGTACAGGCGTTGGAGACGGTCAGAGCCGGTCCCTTCAGCCGGAACTTCCGCCGCAGATATTCCGCCGGGGAGAAATCAACATAGTTGCGGAAAACCTGCTCATCCGGCCGGTTGCCTTCACGCAGACGGGCATAAAAAGGGATGTCGTTGAGCTGACAGGCCACGGTGGTGCCGATCGCGACCCCGACCCGGCGTCCGGCAAGCATATCACCGGTGAGCTGTGCGGCGTCGAGGGCTTCGGCCAGCGCCGACTCGAGCAGGGAGATGGTGACCCCGCCGGCCCGTCCGGATTCTCCGGCGAACGAACTGATTTCAAATACCGGCAGTTTCAACGCCGTTTCAACCCGGCGCGGCGGCAGCGGCAGCGGCGGTTGCGCGGCGAAAAGCCCGCTGCTGGTGGCGGCAATGCCACAGCCGAGAGCGGACAATGCACCCATGCCGGAAACTCCGGCAAGCGGAGAGGGAAGTTGCTTCACTTCGCGCTCCGGGACTGAACGAAATCACTCAACGCGGCGAAAGTGGCGAAAATCTCCCGCCGCTGATCAACCTCACGCTGCGGAATATCGTATTTACGCTGAAGCATGATCACGATTTCCACCGCGTCCAGCGAATCAAGTCCGAGCCCGGCGCCGAACAACGGTTCATCATCGACGATATCCGCCGGGGTTTTTCCCTCAAGCTGCAGCCATTCGATCAAATTTCGCTTGAATTCCTCCCGGAAAGCCGCGGTAACCTCATCCATCTTGAAAACCTCTTGAAAAATATTTTAAACTTTCCGCCGTTCCTGTTCTGTATCCGCCGCCCCGACCACCCGCCGGAAATCTTCACCTGCCCCGGCAGGCGGCAACGAAGGCATCAAACAACTTCCGGGAATTTTCATCCTGGTTGTAAGTACGTTCCGGGTGCCACTGCACTCCGAGCACGAAATGCGCCTCAGGATGTTCGATCGCCTCGATCACCCCGGAGTGAGTGCAGGCGGTGATCGCAAATCCCGGCGCCGGAAGCCGGACTGCCTGATGGTGAAAACTGTTCACCACCAAGGAATCCGCCCCGATTATCCGGGCCAGTCTGCCTCCCAGGATCGATATTTCATGCTCACAGGCGTCGCCTCCCGGATGATCCTCCAGGTGCTGAATCAGCGACCCCCCGGAGAAGACATTCAACGCCTGAATCCCCCGGCACACCCCGAAAACCGGCAGATCACGACGAAGCACCTCCGGAACCAGAATCGATTCAAATTCATCCCGCTCCGCCGACGACGCCCCGGCGCCATTCGGAGCTTCTCCGTAAAAAGAGGGATTGATATCAGCGCCGCCGGTGAGAAAAACGCCATCCACCCTCGCCAGCTGATCGGCGATCAGCTCCCGGTCAAAATTAATCGGTAGCCCGAGCGGCACGGCCCCGGAGGATCTGAGTGCATTCAGATAGTTGACCTGCCAGGGACGGTAAACCGCATCAATGCGCTCCGGAAAAGCGACGCCGACCAGCACCTGTCCACCCATAACTGCCCCCTTTCAGAATTAAAGCGCACGGCTCCCTCCTTCCGGTAACCGCGCCAGAACACGACCACGACCGGGATTCCGTCATCACCTCTCCCGGAATTGCCATTTTCATCACTGTCGCGACAGCGATAAAATACTGCCGAAAACAACGCTTTTCAAGTAGAAAAACAGCTTTTCCCGGCCGGAGCGACCAACCGGCGGAAAACCGGAAATCATATCCGCACCGGTGATCCCTCCTCCAATTGCCGGCAAACATTGCGCACCTATCCAAAAGAAAAGCCGGGGTTGCCCCCGGCAAAGGAAAAACTCTTTAAAAACGCAATCCGCAAAACGGTTATTTTTTCACCGTTCCCAGCCGGAAATCGGCCAGTCCGAAGACCCCGGAAATTCCTCCCGAAGCGTCGCCGACATAAATGAACGGCTTCTCCCGGTGGCCGGCGACCTTTACCGGCCCGCCGGTGACGTAACGATCGTTAATCCACAACGCGCCGCGTCCGGTTTCCGGATCGAAGGCAAGACGGAACTTATTCCACTGCGAAAGCTTCGTATCCGCCGGCACCACCCGTCCCCACGGAGTCGCCAGCGCATCCGCGCCGATCCGCACCACCACATCCCGAATACCATCTTTGCCTTCAACCACAAGCGCCACCTGGGCTGACTCCGGCTTGTCGTCGGAAGCGGCGATTACCCGTCCCCGCCATTCGGCAATCAGGGTTTCCTCCGGGTGCAGCAGCCGCGGATCGTCCACGGCAAAACGTTGATAATCAGCCCCCCTCTCCTTCGAATCATGGACGAGACGCAGCCCACCGTCCTCCACCGTTATCAGCGCGGGCCGATAATTGCTGTTGACTTTGCCGTCAAGCGACGGTTTGCCGTCGGCGATATCGATCTTGACGAGCGGTTCGATCTCCGCTGATGCCGCCTTCTCCAGCGCTTCAGGCAACAGCTCGGGATAATCGATGACAACACAGAAGTCCTCCAGATAGACGTCGCGGTCGCCGAGTTCCAGCTCCTTCCAGCTCCCGGCGCCATGCCCGGAAGCGCTCAGTGATCCAATCAGCAGGCTGCGGTTGTGCATGTAATCGGTCGAAAAAGCATAGCCCTTGAGTTCGCGCGCAGAATCCATCGCCGGCTGATTTTTCAAACCGGAATTTTCAAGCAGCAGCTTGCCATCCGCCCAGAGTTCGATCTTGTCATTGCGCTTGATCTCCACCCGGTAATCGTGGAAACGGCCGGTGGTGTCAAATTTCGCCTGCTGACCACCGTACTCGAAGCTGACGGTGTCCGGTTCAAAATTGATGATTTCAACCGCCGCCCCATCGGCAATCCGCATCACGACCGAACCGCGGGTTGAACCGGGTTCCACCTTTAGTTTGCAGCGGATCGAAGTTTCCTGAGTTGCGCCGGAGAGCGGATAGATCAGGTTCGGCATCGACTGGCCATCATCAGGATCGATCAGCATATAAGCGCCGTCGACGATCTTCTCGGTAGCCCCGACGTTGTTCTGGAACAACCGGCGCCAGGGCGCCTGATTCTTGCCCGCGAGCAGCACATTTCCAGCCAGAATGGTGTTGAATTCAACTTCACGGTCCTCCGGCACTTTCGAAGTGAATTCAAAATGGTTGACTCCCTGGTGCAGCGCCTGGCCGAGATCAAACCGGAGAATGCCGCCGGTCACCGGCGTCGGCCGGAAAACTTCGCCGTTGGCGTTGAGTTCGAAAACTGTGCCTTTCGGAGCACGAACCTGGGCAAAAGCCTGCACAACCGCCCGGCTCCCGGGAACGTCGAGATCATCACCGATCGAAATATCGAACTTCACCGGCGACACCGCCACTTCACCGGGTTCGATCCGGGGCAGATTGCTGAAACCGCTCCCTCCACGCAGATAGAACCCGGAAGAATAGCCACCAGAACCTCGAACCGTGGCGAAATAAGCCTTTTTCTCATCGGCAAGATCCTCGACCTTCCCGCGCATGGTATTCTGCAGGTGGGATTTGCCCTCCATGTTGAAATAGTAGATGCCGTCGGCACCGGAATTGAGCGCGTCCAGAGCCCGGGCGAAATAGGAGGGGAGGCTGTTTCGTCCTGGAACCGGAAGACGCGAATTGCCGATTCTGGACTCATCCAGAGACGGATAAAATTTGACGCTGTACTTTTTCGCGAGATCAGCGCTGTATTTCCAGGGGTTGAGCTGGAAGTAGCTGCTGGTTATCAGGATGTCGACGAGACCGTTTTCGAGCCATTTCTCAAGATCAATGCCGACGCCGCGGCAGTATTCGACCGAATCCGGCACCCGGATCGCGACCAGAATCGGCCGGCCACGGCGACGTCCCTCTTCCTCGGAGATCTTCCGGAGATCGGTCATCAATTCCGTCATCAAATCGAGTTCTTCCGGAGAGGCGTTGCCGCCCCAGGCCACACTCTTGAAAAGCTGCATGTGGCGCATGAAGTCGTATTCAATGCCGTCAATATCGTAATTAAAGCAGAACTCCCGCACAAATCTCTTCATCGCTTCACGCACCGGCTTCTGAGCAAAATCCACCGCGCTCCAGTTGCAGAAGGGCGGCCGCTGCCCAGTGACGGGAGCTCCCATCAGGCATTCGGGATGCTGCTGTTTGAATCTGGGAAACAGCGGGTGCGGCTCTTCCAGCGTGCCGGAGGCATCGTGAGTGTCGTTGACCCGGATTGAGGCGAATATTTCCAGTCCTTCGTTGTGGCAGAAATCGATCGCCATCTCCAGAGGATCGGTCCCCAACCGGAAGAAGTCCCGGGTAGCGTTGTACACCTTGTTGTTGATCGGCACGTCGTTAAGCAGCGGTTCGCCGGCTTTGCGACAGGTGAAGTGGCCGAACCCGGAACTCTGGGGGCAGTAGAAAACTGAATCAATCCGGCTGCCGCGAGTATGGATCAGACGCCGACTCAGGAAATTTTCCCGGGTGGGTTCCAGATCTCGCGGGAAATAGAGTGCATCACAACCATCAGTGTTGTAGATCACCCGGCGTTCGCGCTGAAGCGCCTCCTGCCGTCTGGCCTCCCAGTCGCTGTCGTCCGACATCGCCGGAAAGGCCACAAGCAGCGCCAGAAGGGCCCAAGATATCCTGTTTTTCATTCCTGCCTCCATGATATTTAGTTACAGGTTCCGTGCGCTGCGGCCCGTCCCCAACTCAACTGCGGCGAATTGATCCCGAACGCCCATGAGCGTCGAGCTGTTCCATGCGTCCAAATGCCTCGATGATGGGAATTTCGCGCTGAATCGCCGCCCGGCTGTACTTGACCAGACTGGTACGACGGAAGAAACTTGAAGTTTCCAGCCCATTGAAACTCTTCGCACTGGAAGCCGTCGGCAAAACATGCGAAGGACCGGCGCAGAAATCACCGACGGGTTCCGGAGTCCATTCACCGAGGAAAATCGCTCCGGCGGCTTTGATTTTCGCCGCCAGCCGTTCCGGGGAAGCAGTTTGAATTTCGAGATGCTCGGGGGCGTACTCACCGGCAAGTTCCGCCGCGTCGTCGAGATTCCGGGTTTGAATCAGGAACAAGCCGTGGTCGAGCACCCGGTCGATAGTTTTCCGGCGTTTAAGCGATTCCCGCTGCCGCAGTAGTTCCGCCTCGACCGCCCCGATCAACGGACGCGAATCGGTGACCAGCACCGCCTGTTCCAATCCGCTGCCGTGTTCAGCCTGACTGAGCAGATCAGCGGCGATAAATGCGGGATTGGCCGCTGCATCGGCAATGATCAGAACTTCCGATGGACCGGCAACCAGATCAATCGCGACCTCTCCGTATAGGAGTTTTTTTGCCGCAGTAACATAAGCATTGCCGGGTCCGGCGATTTTCTGCACCGGACGGATGGTTTCAGTGCCGAGGGCGATGGCGGCGACGCCGTAGATCCCGCCGAGCCTGTAGATTTCGGAAACGCCGCAGAGGCGCATCGCATAAAGGGTCGCGGCGGGAATTGTTCCCGGCGGAGTCACGGCGACGATCTCGCGCACTCCGGCAGCCGAAGCAATCCCGGCGGTATGAATCACCGTGGAAACCAGCGGCGCGGTACCACCTGGGATGTAGACGCCGACCCGATCCATCGGAGTGAATTTCTCACCGAGAACCACCCCGGGCCGCGGAGAATAACGCCAGCTGCGGGGTCGGGTGGCCCGGGCAAATTCCCGGACGTTGGCGTAGGCGGCGCGGATAGCGGCCTTGTCGCGACGGCACAACGTTTTGACCGCCGCGTCGATTTCATCCTCACGGATCCGGAAATCGTCCGGAGTCAGCGAAACATGATCAAAAGCGGCGGCATATTCAACCAGCGCCGCGTCACCCCGGGAACGCACTCCGGCGATGATCCCCGCCGCCGATTTTTCCGCCTCGGGCGGAAAAGCGGCACGTGACTTCAACGCCGCCAGACCGGCGTCAAAGCCGGGTTCATCATAGAAAAGTTTTTTCATCCCTGCTCCGCAGTTCGTTCCGGCGCAATCAGCCGATAAGTTCATTGTCTATCAGACGGGTGGTTCCGAAAAACGCCGCGGCAGCCAGCAGAATCTGACGGGAGTGCGGCCCGGGTTCCTCCAGAGTATCAGCGTCAAGCGCCG
>CAKUKT010000013.1 GCA_934663655.1 uncultured Victivallaceae bacterium | reverse complement strand
TGACCGAACGGTTGGGAATGTCGATCGAAATCATATCCCCGGGCTCCACCAGCGCAATCATCCCTCCCGCCGCCGCTTCGGGACTCACGTGACCGATGCAGGCGCCGCGGGTGCCGCCGGAAAACCTGCCGTCAGTGACCAGCGCGACGCTTTCTCCGAGACCGCGCCCCATGATGTAACTGGTCGGACCGAGCATCTCCTGCATTCCCGGGCCACCCTTGGGACCCTCGTAACGAATCACCACCACGTCACCGGGCTTGACCGCTCCGGCAAGAATGCCATCGCAGGCCTCTTCCTGGCTTTCAAAAATCACCGCCGGTCCCCGGTGAGTGAGCATGTTCGGCGCGACCCCGGCGGCCTTGACCACCGCCCCCGAGCTGGCGAGATTACCGAAGAGTATCGCGAGACCGCCGGAAGCGCTGTAAGCGTTTTCAAGCGTGCGGATCACCTTGCCGTCCGGCAGCGGCGCCGAGGAGTACTCTTCGCCGAGCGTCTTCCCGGAAATCGTCGGCGCATCACCGTCGATCATGCCGGGTATCCGGGCGATCTCCCGGATTATCGCCATCACGCCGCCGACCTTGCGGAGATCCTCCATATGAAATTTGCTCGAAGGTGCGATTTTGCAGATATTCGGGGTCCGGCGGCTGATCTCGTCGAGTTTGTGCAGATCCAGTCGAACTCCGGCCTCGGTCGCCACGGCAAGCGTATGGAGTACGGTGTTGCTGCTCCCGCCCATCGCCATGTCGAGCGCCAGCGCGTTCCCGAAACTCCGTTCGGTGGCGAAACTGCGGGCGGTGGGAGCCTCCGGGTCGAGTGCGAGTTCCACGGCGCGCCGTGCGGCACGTTTCCAGAAATCGACGCGTTCGGGTGCTTCAGCCGCGATGGAACCATTACCCGGCAGCGCGATTCCCAGCGCCTCGCAAAGGCAGTTCATACTGTTGGCGGTGAACATCCCCGAACACGATCCCGCGCCGGGACAGGCCGAACACTCCAGATCGAGCAGTTCCTCCTCGGAAATCTTCTCCGCACGCCGCGCCGCCACCCCTTCGAAGACCGAAATCAGATCGGTGTCCCCCGCTCCCGGCAGCATCGGCCCGCCGGAGGCGAAAATCGTCGGAATGTCCAGCCGCATCGCCCCCATCAGCATCCCCGGCACCACCTTGTCGCAGTTGGGAATGCAGATCATCGCATCAAAGGGATGCGCCATGCCCATGGTTTCCACACTGTCGGCGATAAGTTCGCGACTCGGCAGCGAAAACTTCATTCCGGTGTGCCCCATCGCAATACCGTCGCAGACCGCGATGGTATTGAACTCATAAGGCACGCCTCCGGCTTCCCGGATCGCCTCGCAGATGATCTCTCCAACCCGCTTGAGGTGGCAATGCCCGGGCGGAATGTTGGTATAGCTGTTGCAGACGCCGATGAACGGCCGGGAAAAATCTTCGCTCTTAATCCCGGTTGCCCGCATCAACGAACGGTGCGGAGTGCGTTCAAGTCCTTCCTTCATTGTGTCACTGCGCATGATCCATATTCCTCCATCATTACCGACAGTAAAAAAATCCTCCCCCGCCAGGCCAGCCGCCCGGCACCAGGTTGCGCCGGAAACCTGCCCCCGGGTGGCGTCCCTTTATCCTCCCCCTTTCGCATCGGGAGTTGGCCAGTTGAATTGGCTCAAAGCGTTTCTCTGAACTTGCCCCCCTTTCGCATCGGGAGTTGGCGGGAAACCCGCCCCCCGGGTGGCGGTCGGCCGCGGTCCGGCCCGTACCCGGCTTAAATTCCGATCGCCTTTTCCAGGTAATCGCGAAGCTGGGTGACGTTGACCCGTTCCTGCGCCATGGTATCGCGGTTGCGAACGGTGACCGCGTTGTCGTTGAGCGACTCAAAATCGAACGTCACGCAGAACGGGGTTCCGATCTCATCCTGACGCCGGTAACGTTTGCCGATGCTGCCGGTGTCGTCGTATTCGGAACGGAAATGACGGTCGATATCCTTGTAAAGCGCATAGGCGTTTTCCCGGAGTTTTTTGGATTGCGGCAGCACCGCAACCTGAATCGGCGCCACCAGCGGCGGCAGATGAAGCACAATCCGGGTATCCTCCTCCATATCGGCCTTCTGAGTTGCCGCCTTCTCTTCATCGTAGGCGCGGCCGAGCAACGCCAGCATGGTGCGGTCGAGTCCGACACTGGTTTCGATCACCGTCGGCATCAGCTTGCGGTGGTTGTCGTGATCGATGTATTGAAGATCAACGCCGGAAAATTCGCTGTGCCGGCTGAGATCCCAGGTGCCGCGGTGGTGAACACCCTCGAGCTCTCCCCATCCGAAGGGGAACTTCACCTCGATGTCGATCGCCGCCTTCGCATAGTGGGCGAGCTTTTCGTGTTCGTAGATACGCATGAAATCATCGGTGAAGCCGAGCTTGTCGCGGTAGTAGCTGATCCGCTGCTCCTTCCAGTAATTGAACCACTCCATTCCCTCCTCGCCGTCGCAGAAGAACTCCATCTCCATCTGAGTAAATTCCCGGCTGCGGAAGGTGAAGTTGCGCGGATTGATCTCGTTGCGGAACGCCTTGCCGATCTGGGCAATACCGAAAGGCAGCTTCTGACGCGTGGCAACGCGGACACTGTGGAAATCGACGAAGATCGGCTGACAGGTTTCGGCGCGCAGATAGGCGACATGTTCGTCATCGAAGACGGGACCGACGAAGGTTTTCATCATCAGGTTGAATTCGCGCGGTTCGGTGAGTTCCTTTGAACCGCAGGCCGGGCAGGTGGTCGGATCCTCCATCTGATCGACCCGGTAGCGCGCCTTGCACTTCTTGCAGTCGGTCATAAGATCGCTGAATTGATCGAGATGTCCGGAGGCTTTCCAGATGGTGGGATTGGCGATGATCGTCGAATCAAGTCCCTCGATATTGTCGCGGGTTTCGACCATTTCGTGCCACCAGAGGTTTTCGATCGCGCGCTTCATCCGCGAACCGTAGGGGCCGTAATCCCAGAAGCCGTTGAAGCCGCCGTAGATCTCCGAACTCGGAAACACAAAACCACGCCGTTTGCACAAACTTACAATTTTATCCATCAGCGATGAATCTTTGCAATCCTCGGACATATTCAGCCTTTCTACAACAATAAGTATGGTGTTGAAAAATAATCATCTCCGGCAAACCGCCATTTCCTTATAATATACCTCCGGAGCGGTGCTTTTACAATCCATTCTCCGGTCGACCGGGAGGGCGATTGAATGAAAAATGCTGATTTATGACTTTTTCATCAAGGTTGCATGGGCAACCGGTGTTATATTATTGCATGACGGGCTATATTATCTTTGAAGTGAATGAATCAACTGGTTGAAACCAACCGGACACCCGGTTGTCCGAAACCCTGAATGATCAGGAGGCAGAAAATGTTGAAAGCGGTAAATCTCAAGGTCGAATACCTGCGCAATCCGATGGGGATGGACGAATCCCAGCCACGTTTTTCCTATGAAGTTGAGGGAGCGTCCAGATATCAGTCGGCCCGGCGGATCATCGTTGTCGCCGAAACCGGAGATACGGTCTGGGACAGCGGCGTGGTTGAAAGCGCTTCCACCAACCAGATCGAATATCGCGGCGAACCGCTCCGGCAGTTCACCCGTTACGAATGGCGGGTGAAGATCTGGGATGAGAAGGGAGTTGAGGGGTACTGGAGCGATGATGGTTCGTTTTTCGAGACCGGCTTTCTCGGCGCGAAGTGGCACGCGAAATGGATCTCCTGCGGCGCAGTCGACAATGTTTTCCGGTGTTCGCCGCGGATTGTGCGGGACTTCACGCTGGAATCCGCACCCGTTCGGGCGCGCCTCTGCATTACTTCGCTCGGATTGTACGACGCGGCCATCAACGGGAAACCGGTCACCGACTGCTGTCTTACGCCGGGCTGGACCGATTACTTCACGCGGGTGCAGTATCAGATGTTCGATGTGACGCCGCTGCTCGCCGAAGGGGAGAATACCCTCTCGGTGCAGTTGTCCGGCGGCTGGTATTCGGGGCGGATTTCGCGCCTCTGGAACGCCAATTTCGGCTCGACCTACGGAGAGGGTACGATGCTTCTGGCCGAACTGCGTCTCCAATTCGCCGACGGCCGGACGCAGATCATCGCCAGTGACCGCGAATTTCGCCAGTTCTCCACTTCAGTTGCCGACGGTTTCGACTTGATCCGGGCAAGCGACATCTACGACGGCGAACACTTCGTGCGCGGTCCCCGGGGCAGCTCCTGGCGGGAACCGGGCGTCGGTCGCGAACGCACCCGGCCGATGTTCGAACGTGATAAAAAAATCCGGGTCACCTGGCAGAGCGGCGCGCCGATCCGCCGGATGATCGAAGTGCGGCCGGTGAAAATCGTCCAGCGCAGCAGCGACGCCTGGCTCGTCGATTTCGGGCAGAACCTCGCCGGCCGGGAGATCATCCGCGTCACCGGCGCGCCTGCGGGGACGACGATCGTCATCCGCCACGCGGAGATGATCGACACCGACGGTTCGCTCTATGTGGACAATCTGCGTTCGGCGGAGGCGACGACGATCTTCACCACCGGCGGTTCCGGGACGGAGGAATACGAACCGAAATTCACTTTCTACGGCTTCCGCTACATTGAAATCACCGGCTGGCCGGGTGAACTCAATGCGGAGATGGTTTCCGCGCGGGTGATCTATTCGGAATTGGAAAAAACCGGCGATTTCGAATGTTCCAATCCGCTGATCAATCGCCTCTTCGCGAATATCGTCTGGGGACAGCGCGGCAACTTCGTCGATGTGCCGACCGACTGTCCGCAGCGTGACGAACGCCTCGGCTGGACCGGAGACACCCAGGTTTTCGCGAACGTCGCGACCTACAATCTCTTCTGCGCGCCCTTCTACACCAAGTGGCTGGAGGATCTCAACTCCTGCATCGTGAACGGCGCCTTTCCCCATATTGCCCCCAATCCCTACATGCATACGACCGGGATGGGTACCTCTGCCTCCTCCGGCTGGGGAGACGCGGGGGTGATCTGTCCGGAGGTGATGTTCATCAAGTACGGTGATACCCGGCTGATCCGCAAATACCTCGCCAACATCTGCCGCTGGCTGGATATGCAGGTCGAACAGGCCGGCGGTTCGCTGATCGTCAAGAATGCGTGCTATGGCGACTGGCTCAATCTGGACGATCCGACTCCGGAGGATTATATTTCGACCGCCTATCTGGCGGGGATGACCGCGAAGGCGGCGAAGATGGCGGCGCTGGTCGGCGACACCGGGGAATGCGTGAAACGCGAACGGCTCTTCGGCGCAATTCGCAGGGCATTCATTGAGAAGTTCTTCACCGCCTCCGGAACGCCCCGGGTCAAGAGCCAGACCGCCGCGCTGCTGGCGCTGGAATTCAATCTGGTGCCGGAAAAGGGGCGCGCCAAGGTGGTGCGGCAGCTGACCGGCAGCCTGCTCCAGCGGGATTGCCATCTGGCGACCGGTTTTCTCGGTACGCCGCTGTTGCTCAGCAACCTGACGCGGGCGGGCAAGCTCGAACTGGCCTACCGGCTCCTCGAACAGACCACCTATCCCGGCTGGCTCTACCCGGTCACCCAGGGAGCGACGACGATGTGGGAACGGTGGAACAGCTTCACGCTTGACGGCGGATTCGGCGAAGTCGGAATGAACTCCTTCAATCACTACGCCTACGGTGCGGTCGGCGACTGGTTCTACGAAACGATCTGCGGCATTCAACCGATCCGGGATCGGGCGGAATGGGCGGGATTCCGGCGGTTCCGGCTGGCGCCGAAACCGGGTGGTAGCCTGACGCGGGCCCGGGCGGTCTACCATTCGATCTGCGGAGAGATCCGTTCCAGCTGGGAGCGGAACGGCAACCGGATGATCTGGGAGTTCACCGTACCGGTGAATACGACGGCGGAGATCGAGTTTCCGACGAAGAAACCGGTTCCGTCGGTGCGGGGAATTGCCCGCGACGAGAACCGGATTCTGGTTGCGCATCCGGGAAGCTACCGGGTCGAATTTGAACTCTGAAACGGAAGCCGCGCTCCGGCGCGGCTGACCGACCCGAACCGGACGGAGTTCTCCATATCCCGCGGGATTTTCAAATCCGGGCTTGAAAAATCTCCCTGACGGAGCGATATTGTTTGCGTGACTTATAAATATCCGCTGAGAGGGGGGAGAAAAATGAGAGTTCTGGTTTTTGGAGGGACCGGCTGGCTCGGGCACAATATCGCCGCCGTCTTCAGTGCGGGCCGTCATGAAACACTGATCTGTTCGCGCGGGCGCAAAACCGCTTATCCCCTTCCCGCCGGAGCCGCCGTACTGCGTGCCGACAAGGATGATCCGGAGGCGGTGCGGGAGATATTCCGCACCACTCCGTGCGATATCGTCATCGATACCCGGCCGAGTGTCAGAAGCGTGAAAAACATCGCCGGTTTCGCGGGAAACCGGCTCAAGCACTATATCCACTGCAGTTCGACCGGCGGCTACGCCCCGCTTGCCGCGATCCCCGGCAACGAAAGCTGCCCTTACCGGCCGTTCCGCGGCGGCTGGGCCGAAAAATGCGATGTGGATGCGCTCGCGATGGAACTCTTCCACCGAAACGGGTTCCCGGCGACCATCCTGCGGCCATGCTATATCACCGGTCCCGGCCTGCTGCCGCTCGACAACCTCGGTGGGCGGCGGGAGGATTTCCTCGCCGATCTGAAAAACGGCGTGACCCTCGATCTGCCCGACACCGGCCGGGCGCTGCTTCAACCGGTCGAAGTCACGGATCTGGCTTCCGCGTTTGAACTGGCGGCGGAGAACTTCCGTACCATCGGCCGCATCTACAACATCTGTTCGGATCACGCCGTCACCCTGAACCGTTATCTTCAACTCAACGCCGGAGTTTTCGGCGTCGAGGCGCGCCTTCATCACCTGCCGCTGGAGGAGATGGTGATCAAATACCGCGGCGTTGCCGATGAGATCGGACTGCGCTTTCTTGCCGAACACATGTGTTTCGATATTTCCGCCGCGCGCCGGGAACTGGGTTACGAACCGCGCTTCTCACCGGAAGAAGCGATCGAATCCACCGCCCGCCACGCCGGAAGGCTTCTCGGTCTGCTGTAATCGGTCAGACCGTTTTGCAAGGAGAATCCCTTTCATGATCGGCGAATATCTCGGACATCTGCCCCGTCATGATCCGTTGTACGGCTACCTCGCTCACGAAATTTTTCCGCAGCTCGGCAGTTCGGCCGGCGACGGCATCCGGGTCTTTTCAACCAGCGGTTCCAACGCCGTCTATCTCTACGAGGATCGCGCCACCTGCGCCCGGGTGGTCGGAAAATTTTTCTTCTCCAACCGGATGCACGACTGGGAGACCGCCGGCCGGCGGCTCGATCGCGAATACCGCAACATCAACGAATTCCGCAGTTTATTGTCGTGGCCGCACTATGTCGCCCGTCCGCTCGGACGCAATGATTCGCTGAACCGGCTGCTGGTCACGGAGTATTGCGGCGGCGAAGCGCTGGATTCGGTGATTTCGCGGGCGATCGGCAATCATGACGACGGGTTGCTTTTCGGGAAGCTCACGGCGTTGGCCTATTTTCTGGCGTCGGTACACAACCGTTCGGCGGAATGGGTCGGAGTGAACTTCGACGAGGTATGCGCCTATTCCGGGATGTTGCTCTCCACGTTGTCCGCTGGCGGCATGATTGACGGCGGCGAGGAGGCGGGATTGCGGCATCAGATCCGCCGCTGGCACGACAACCCGGCGATGTGGCAGGACAACCGGGTACTGGTGCACGGTGACGCGACGCCGGCGAACTTCCTTTTCGGCGACGGGCTGTATGTGATCTCCTTCGACCTCGAACGCTGCCGCCGCACCGACCGGGTCTTCGACGTCGGCCGCCTCGCCGGGGAATTGAAACATTTCTTTCTGCGCACCACCGGCAACAAATATGCCGCCGAACCCTTCATCGGCCATTTCCTCTGGGAATACGCCTGCCATTTTCCCGACCGGGAACGCGCCTTTGCCGCCATCTGCCGCCGGGTGCCGTTCTATATGGGCACCACTTTGCTGCGAATTGCGAGAAACGGCTATCTTCCCCGGGAGTACCGCCGACAGCTTGTCGAGGAAGCGAAGTGCTGTCTCTACAGCAGCTGAACTGATTTCAGGCTGGAAAAAATCGTCTTCGCCGCTTATATTAATAAAACTGCTCATCCCTCCCACCGTCATCCGGACGCAGTTGTAATTCATTTCCGGATGCAGCGGGAAAGCGCGGCGCCGGGCGCAGAAGTTTACGATGCCTGACGTCGCGGGAAAATCATAATCGGAAACCATCATGTTTGAATATCTGCATAATGTCCGGCGCAATCTGCGCCCCGGCGTCGGCGCGGGCAACCTGCTCTTGACCTCGCTGATTTTCGGAATCGCGCTCGGCGCCTTCTCCGGCGTATTGAATAATTTTCTGGCGCAGATCCGCCATTTCGACAATTTCGACCGGGGAGTTCTGGAATTTTTCCGGGAGACGCCCGGGCTGCTGCTGGTATTTATTCTGGCGCTGATGTGCCGACTGTCGGAATGGAAAATCCTGCGTATCGGCATGCTCATCGCGATTATCGGCGTCGGCGGCATTATTTTCAGCGGGCGCAGCAAACTGCTCATCACCGTACTGATAATGATCTGGAGTACCGGTGAACACATTCTGATGCCGGTTCGCAATTCGATTGCGATGCATGTCGCCTCGCCCGGCAAATCCGGACTGGTGCTCGGAATGCTCGGCGCGCTCGGCAACATCGGTCAGCGGGCCGGCGGTCTGATCGCCGCCGCTGTTTTTTATTTCACGACCGACCTCTTCACCTCGCAGATGGCCGAAGCACCCTACACCATAGTCTGGACGATCACCCTGTTGCTCGTCGTCGCCGCACTGCTCTGCGCATTTCCCCGAAACACTCCCGATGATAAACCGGTGCGGCGGCCGCGGCTCGTCATCAACCGTAAATATCACAAGTACTACGCACTGGAACTCTTTTACGGCGCCCGCAAACAGATTTTTCTCACCTTTGCCCCTTATGTGCTGATCCTCAACTACGGGCTGGACACCGAACACATGGCGGTTCTGCTCGGCGTCTGTGCCGCGGCCAACGTAATTGCCGGACCCTTCATCGGGGTGCTGATCGACCGCTGGGGTTACCGCAACGTGATGATATACGATACGGTGGTACTGGCGGTGGTGTGCCTGGTGTACGGTTTCGCCGACCGGCTCTTTTCTCCGGGAGCGGCGCTGACGCTGGTACTGGTCAATTTCATTCTTGACGCGGTGATCTCCAATTGTTCAATCGCGTCGTCAATCTACGTCAAACAGCTCTCTTCCGGGCAGGATGAGGTCACCGGCACCCTGACCACCGGGCTCTCGATCAACCATCTGATCAGCGTGCTTGCCGCGTTGTTCGGAGGATGGGTCTGGAAGCAATTTGGAGTGGGGTATCTCTTTGTATTCGCCGCGGCGATGGCGCTCGGCAACACCTGGTACGCCACGACGATTCCGCGACCGGCTCCGGCCTCGGGCAAATAATCCGGAAAACCGCCGCCCCACCTTCGACCGGGTGGGTTAAGAAGCCGATTCCGTATCCGGGGTCGATCGAATTTTCCGTAGACCCGAAAAACCGCCGCCCCACCTTCGACCGGGGGGGTTCAGAAGCCGATTTCGTATCCGGGGCGATCGAGCAGCCGCAGATCTCCCTCGGTCATCAATCTCACCAGTTCGGCGAATTTCACGGTCGGTTCCCAGCCCAGTTTCCGTTTCGCCTTGTCCGGATTGCCGAGCAGCTCGTCCACCTCGGCGGGGCGGAAATATTTCGGATCGACCCGCACCACCACCTTGCCGGTGGCCTCGTCGACGCCGGTCTCATCGACACCGCTGCCTTTCCAGACGATCCGGTGCCCGACGCAGGCGAACGCGGCGTCGATAAATTCGCGAACCGAATGATTTTCTCCGGTGGCGACGACATAATCATCCGGTTCCGGCTGCTGCAGCATCAGCCACATCATCCGCACGAAATCGGGAGCGTACCCCCAGTCGCGCCGGGCGTCGAGGTTGCCGATGTAGAAACAATCCTGAAGCCCCCGGGAAATCCGGGCCACCGCCATCGTGATTTTACGAGTCACAAAGGTCTCGCCGCGCCGCGGAGATTCATGATTGAAAAGAATGCCGTTGCTGGCGTGGAGATGGTAGGCTTCGCGGTAATTCCTGACGATCCAGTAGCCGTACAGCTTGGCCACCGCATAAGGACTGCGGGGATGGAAGGGGGTATTTTCATTCTGCGGCGACTCCGACGTTTCGCCGAAAAGTTCGGAAGTGGAGGCCTGGTAGAAGCGCGCCGGCACGCCGGTTTCCTTGATTGCGTCGAGCAGCCGCAGGGTGCCGATCGCGTCGGTTTCGGCGGTATATTCGGGAACTTCAAACGAGACTTTAACGTGGGACTGCGCACCGAGGTTGTAGATCTCCTGCGGAGCGAGCTTTTCGATCAGCCGGTTGAGATTGCTGGAATCGGTGAGGTCGCCGTAGTGAAGAAACATCCGGACGTCGTTCTCGTGGCGATCCCGGTAGATATGGTCGATTCTGGAGGTGTTGAAGGAACTGGTACGCCGGATGATTCCGTGAACCTCATAACCCTTTTCCAGCAGCAGTTCCGCCAGATAGGAACCGTCCTGACCGGTGATCCCGGTAATCAATGCGCGTTTTCTCATTTCCCCGATCCACTCCCGAGCTCTGGTGACGGCGTCCGCCGCCGGCGTCCGTCAACTGTTCTCTCTCAATATACACCTTTCGGGGCGGGTTTGCAAAGTTTCCGCGTCACGGCGAAACGGCGTCACGGCTGATCCGGGCGGCGGCGGGAATATTCCGATGGAGAGCAGCCCATCATCTGATGGAAGCAGCGGCTGAAAACCGCCGGAGACGAAAAACCGCACCGTTCCGCGATTTCACTGACCGGAGCCTCGCCGGCGTCGAGCAGGGTGATTGCCTTTTTAATGCGCATGGTTCGCAGATAGCGTCCGGGCTTGCACCCGACCAGCACCTGAAACAACGCGTAGAGCGAACTCATGCTCATACCGCACTTGCGGGCGAGTTCCGAGGTGGAAAACTCCGGGTCGGCCAGTCGGGAACGCCGGAACGCAGTTCAAAGAGCAACGCCTGGAGAAAGATCTGAAACAGCGAATCGTCGTCGCCGCCGGTTTCCGAAACCGGTTTGAGGTAGAGTTCCAGCATTCGTTCGACAAGCATCCAGGCCAGTTCGCTGATCGCAAAGCTGTTCAGCGGGAAATCCGGAAAACTCCGCCGCCCGGAGAGTTCAAACGTCACCACCAGCCAGAAAAACCGATCCTGATCGACGATGTAGTGGTGGCTGTAAAAGGGATAGATCAGAAACGCATGATCCTCGGGCACGTAACAGCCTCCGGCGGCCAGCCCGATCAAGCCTTCCTGACGCAGATTCAGATTGAGCACATACCGGCGGTGCAGCAGATTGTCGCCCCCCCGGCTCAGTATCGAAATCCGCCGTTCGGGATCGCGCCGCAGAAATATGATGTTGGAGGGCAGGTCCGGCAGGGTGTTGCCGCGTCCGTCAAAATAGTTCTGCGGTTCGGCGAGCCGGCCGGCCAGTTCAAATATTCGTTTTTTGCGTTCTGCCGCAACCACCATGGTTCCTCCCCGGTCGATTTGTTCCTGCATCAATATAATCCGAAAAAATAATTTTGCAATAATCCCAAAATTATTTTGCAAAAAAAATGTTTTTTTGGGGTTTTTCACCTGTCAACCCCAATATTTCCAAAAAAATTGCAAAATAATATAATATTTTTGCAAAACACCAGCTATTGCTTTTTTTACTCTTTCGGCATATAATATTCACTGCAACGAAAAATTCAGGAGGATGATCTCATGAATACGATTTCCTGCCGTCCGCTGCCGGACGGCGTATTTCCGGTGGCGCTGACTCCGTTCAAATCGGACGGGTCGATCGACTTCGCCGCCTACGAGAAGCTGATCAACTGGTACATTGACCAGGGATCAGCGGGTATTTTCGCGGTCTGCATGAGCAGTGAACTCTTCGAACTCTCCGCTCCGGAAAAACTCGATCTCGTCCGTCACGCGGTTGACGCCGCCGCCGGGCGCGTTCCGGTGGTGGCGGGAGCCGGTTTCGGCGACACTTTGGCCGCGAAAAGAACTTCTGTGCGCACCGTCGCCGCCGCCGGTGTTGACGCGGTGGTGATCCCCGCCAGCCTGCTGGGCCGCTCCGAAGATGACGAATCGGTGATTATCGACAATTTCATGCGGCTGGTGGAGGCAGAACCGGAAATCCGCTACGGCCTCTACGAATGTCCCGCGCCCTACCACCGACTGATCTCTCCCGACGGCATCGCCGTACTGGCCGCCCGGGCCGGAAGCCGGTTGGCTTTTATCAAGGACACCTGCTGCAATTTCACCCTCATCCGGAACAAACTGGCCGCGCTGTCGGGTTCCGGCGTGAAGCTCTACAACGCCAATACCGCCACGCTGCTGGCGTCACTGGAAGCGGGAGCGGCCGGTTACTGCGGCACCAGCGCCAACTACTTCCCGGCGCTGCTCGTCGAACTCGTCGCCTGCTTCCGTTCCGACCCACTTCGCGCCCGGAAACTTCAGGCGGTGTGCGACCTGCTGCAGCACCATGTTGACTACAAATATCCCGCCGCCGCCAAGCGTTTTCTCTCGTTTGAGGGGGTCGCGATGACCGACTTCTGCCGGGTGGCGATGACGGCGAAACTGCTGCCGGAGGATACGGCGGAACTGCTGAATCTGCGCAACTTCATCACCGACTGGAAGCGACAACTCATCCGGGACAAAACCGATTCATTTGTGACAACCGAACTCAAGGAGGCATGAAGATGAAAAGTTCTTTTCTGTTCCATCCCACGGCGGGCGCGAAGTCGGCTGCGGAACCGGTTCGAGAACTCCCGACACCACATCGGGTCCGGACCCGTCCCGGGTTCACGCTGATCGAACTGCTGGTGGTAATTGCGATCATCGCGATTCTCGCGGCAATGCTGATGCCCGCGCTTTCGCAGGCACGCGAACGCGGCCGCCTCGCGGTCTGCATGGCCAACCAGAAGCAGATGGGAACCGGTTTTCAGACCTATAATGATGACAACCGCGGCCGGATGTTCCCGCTGACCTTTCAGAAGTACTACTGGCACACCGGTTACCTGCTCCCCTATCTCGGGCAGCAGTTGATTCTTTCCAATGCGGCGAGCCAGGTGGTTCCGGCGGTTTTCAAGTGTCCGACCGACACCCGTTACTTCAACCGCTACACCGGCGACGCGTTGAACCTGTTGGAACCGAGCTACGGCTACAACTATGCGACGCTCGGATGGAACGGCGAGGTCTCCGATTCCAATCCCTGCAAACCCTATACGATGCTGGTCACCAGCCGGATCCGCTATCCTGCGCGCCTCTACTGTTTTGCCGATTCCGGGCACATCGCCGAGGATGGTTATCCGGCCTTCATGCTCGCCTCGAATATTCCGGCGCCGATGACCAACACCAAGCGGATTTACGAGCGTCACAACACGAAGACCAATATCACCTACGCCGACGGCCACGTCGTCACGGAAAATGTTTACGAGGCCAACTCCCGTACCCACTCCTGGAGCGGCACCCACGCCGGACTGTAACAAACAAAGGAAATCGATGACCATGAAAAAAGCGCTCTTTTTCGCCTGCCTGATCGGCGGTGTTCTCAATCTGGCCGCCGCAGCCGCACCAGAACCGCCGCTGGTCTGGGTGACGCCGCCGGGGTTCGACCCGCAGAAACCGGGCCTCGGAATGGAACAACTTCCCGGCATCACCACGGTTTCGATCTATGACCCCCTGATCTCCAACGCCGATCCCTCCATGGGTGGGCACCGGGCTTATGAAAGCGTGCTTCACGGCACCTACAACCACCATCAGCAGTTCGTGATCATCGGCGACGAGATCCTCGTCTTCTGGACCAACCACGTCCGGGACGAGAACGGTCCGGGCCAGCGGATTCTGGCGCGAACCGGACGTTTCGACGGTAAAGGGGGGATCATCTGGGCGCCGGCGGAGAAAATAGTTGAAGTCGCGCCGCCGGGACATCCGCCGCGTTTCCGTTCGGAAGTTGACGATCAGGACACCGTTGACGGAGCCTTCATGGACGGCACGCTCTTTCTGGCGGACGGGCGGCTGTTTCTGAGGGGACGGCTGCTGCTCTGCGACGGCTGGACCGACCGGCCGGAATACCACTTCCCGCCCAAGACCGAGCCGATTCCCGATGAAAATTATTCGCCGGGCAAAACCAAGACCCACCGGATGGACTGCTATTGGTACTTCACCACCTTCGTTCAGGAGTGGAAACTCGCCGACGGGCAACTTCTCCCCGTTTCGCCGCTTTACCTGCTCAACCCGCTGCCGACCGAACTGCGGCTCACGCCGACGATCGTGAAGAAGGTCGCGCCCTTCAATGAACCTTACCGGAGCGCAAAGCTGCTCTCCGAAGCTCCGGAGGATTTTCAGCGCGCGCTGGCGGCGCCGCCGACCTATTTCCAGCGCTTCCCGAAATACGCGTCGGCCGCCGACGCGCGTGCCGCCGCCGACGGCAAGAACGGCCTCGCGCATTACGCGGAATTTCACCGTCCGGACGGCTGCTGGGTGGCAATCCGCGACAACCTGCTCGAAACCCGCACCATCGACCGCACCTATTATGCGGCGGTGAAAAAAGCGGACGAACCCTACTTCCCGCCCGCCGAACTCACCAACCTCTTCGGTACCGCGATGCCGGTTGCCGGAGAGTTGCCGGACGGCAAATGCTGGGTCATCGGCAGCGACATCTCGCGCTGCAACGCCTACATCACCTGGAGCGACGACGGCAAATTGTTTGACCGCAGCCGGTTGTTGCTTTCGCTTCAGGAGAAGGTCACGCCGGGGCTCTGCAAGCCGGCGGTGGGTGGCGCCCAGTACTTCCAGAGCTTCTCCCGGGACGGCGCGATCTACATACTCTACAGCGTCGGCAAGGAGGATGTGCGAATGACCAGGATTCCGATGGAGGCGCTGAAATGAGATGTTTTGCCGTACTGTCACTGCTGGTGGCCGCGATCTGGTGCGCCGCCACTGAAAGCGTGGTCTGGCCGCTGGAGGAACTGAAAGGAACTGCGCCGGTGGTTGCCGAGGCTCCGGAATACTCCTCTGCGGAACATCCGGGCGTGCGGGGAATCTTTTTCGACGGGATGCCCTGGAACGGCCGGCCGACCCGGGTGTTCGCCTATCTGGGGATTCCGGAAACGCAGTCGGAGAAATTGCCGGCGGTAATCCTGGTTCACGGGGGCGGAGGTTCGGCGTTCCGCTGGTGGGTGGAGCGGTGGATGAAGCGCGGCTACGTTGCGCTTGCGCTCGACACTACCGGCGGCGTACCGAAGGATTTCGGAGATGTCGATCAGGCGTCGGCGAGCGTCCGACACCCGCAGGGTGGCCCGGACAGCCGGCGGATTTTCGTCGATGCGGGAAAGCCCACCTCGGAACAATGGCCGTTCCATGCGGTCTGCGCCATTATCCGTGCAAACACCCTGTTGCGGCAACTGCCGCAGGTCGATCCGGACAAGATCGGCGTGATCGGTATCTCGTGGGGCGCGGTCATGAGCGAGGTGGCCGCCTCACTTGACAACCGCTTCGGCTTTGCGATCTTCGTCTACGGGAACGGTTTTCTTGCCGAATCATCGAGCTGGGCGAAGAACGACTTCCCGAAGCTCAGCCCGGAGAACGCCGTCCGCTGGAGCAGCGCCTGGGATCCCTCCAGATATCTTGAGAAGGTGAATATGCCGGTGCTTTTCTGCAACGGCGCCACCGATCGTCATTTCCATCCCGACGCCTGGCACCGAACCGCGGCCCTGGTCAAACCGGAACTCCGCACCCTCTGCTGCCGCCCCGCGATGGGTCACAGTCATCCGGCGGGGGATGTGCCGGAAGTAACGGCATTCGCCGACTCGATCACCCGCGGCGCCCCCGCGCTGCCGACGATTCACGCGGTCTCCGCCGACACGATCTCGATCTCCTCCGCGCGTCCGCTCCGGAGAGCGGAACTCGTCTACACCACCGATTCCGGCGAATGGCCAGAACGCAAATGGCGGACAATGCCGGCGGTGATCGACGGACCGAAGGCTTCCGCGGCGATTCCGGCGGACGCGACGGCATGGTATTTCACCGTGATCAACACGGATGGGCGGATGGTCTCCTCGGAACTCCAGCAGAGAAAGATGTAAGCGATGCGTCTTGCCGACCTCCTCGTTCTGGTTTTGTTTCTGCTCGGTATGGCGGGCATGGGAATCTATTTCGCCCGCCGCAGCCGCAGCACCGAAGCCTATTTTCTCGGCGAACGGGCGTTTCCCGGCTGGGCAATCGGATTGTCGATGCTCGGGACGTCGATCAGTTCGTTAACCTTTCTGGCGTTGCCGGCGGCGGCGTTCATTCTCGACTACCGGCAGCTGACGCCGAATTTGATGATGCCGGTGGTGGCGGTGATTGCGGCGATCTTTTTTATTCCGTTCTTCCGGGAGATCCGGATCGTCAGCGCCTACGAGTATCTTGAACAACGTTACGGCGCCGCCATCCGGCTCTACGCCGCGGGCAGTTATGTGGTGCTCCAGTCGCTGCGGCTGGCGACCATTCTCTACCTGGTGTCGATACCGGTGGCCGAAATGCTCGGACTGAATCTCGGACTGGTGGTTGCCGTGGGGGGAGTGGTGGTGGTCTTCTACACCGCGACCGGCGGAATTGAAGCGGTGGTCTGGACCGATGTGGTACAGACGATCATTCTGCTGGCCGGGGGCATATTGTGTGTGGTCGTGATCGCGTGGAAGCTGCCGGGCGGAGTAGCTGAAGTGATCGAAGTCGGAGCTGCGGATCATAAATTCAGCCTCGGCCCCTTGAGCTTCGGCTTCGGCGAACGTACCCTGCCGGTACTGCTGCTGCTGGGAATGGTGAATTTCGGCACCGAATATCTCGGCAATCAGAGTGTCGTTCAGAAATACCTCGCGGCCCGGAGCCTGCGCGAGGCGCGCAAAGCGACGCTGATCTGTGCGGGAATGAGTATTCCCACCTGGCTGGCGTTCTTCTTCGTCGGCACCTGTCTCTACGTCTTTTACCGGATCTATCCGCAGCGCCTGCCGGAGGGAATCGCCGCCGACGCGGTTTTGCCGCACTTCATCCTGAATGAACTGGCGCCGGGAATCGCCGGACTGGTGATCGCCGCCTGTCTGGCCGCGGCGATGAGTACGCTTTCGGCGATATTGAACTCGGTTTCGTCAATTCTGACGGTCGATTTCGTCAAACGTTTTTCCCGGAACTATTCCGACGCATTCGGACTCCGCCGGGCCAGAATCTTTTCCTATCTGATCGGAGTGGTGATGATTGCAGGAGCGTTGGTGATCGACCGGGTTCCCCGGGAAAGCATTACCGACTTCACGCTGATCCTCGGTTCGGTGCTCGGCGGCGGCATGTTTGCGATTTTCATTCTGGGATTTCTGACCCGGCGGGTCGGCAACGGTGCGCTGTGGTGGGGCATGGGCTGTGGTCTGGCGCTGAATCTCTATCTGCTGGTCAATACCCTCGAACTTCTTCCGGAAGCGTGGCGTCTGCCGGTTCACCCCTACTGGACGACGGTAATTGTCAACGTTACGATCATCGTGATCGCGCTGGCGGCAGCGCTGATCCGCCCCAACCGCAAGCCGTTGCCGCAGCTGACGATGTGGACGCGGGCCGCGAAGGAGGTTACCGAAGATGAATAGAGGCTGGAAAGAGCTGTCATTGCTGCTGCTGACCCTGACGCTGCCGCTGTTTGCCGGTGGAGTGTCGCTGCCGAAAATTTTCGGCGACCACATGGTGCTCCAGCAGGGGATGGCGCTTCCGGTGTGGGGAAGGGCCGAACCGGGAGAACGAATCGAGGTTATGTTCGGTGACGACCGGGCGGAGACCCGGGCCGGTGACGACGGCCGGTGGATGGTGCGTCTGCCCGCCCGGCCGGCAGGCACGGCGCCGCTGCGGCTGATCGTAAACGGGGAAAAAGAGCGGATTGAATTCACCGACGTACTGGTCGGCGAGGTGTGGCTGCTCGGTGGTCAGTCCAATATGGAGTGGCCGCTCGAACGCTGTGAAGGAGCCGGAGAAGTGATCGCTTCGGCCTCTGAATATCCGGAGATCCGGTTATTCCAGATCGAACGGGTGGGTGCATTCACGCCGCAGAGCGACTGCAACGGCGAATGGCGGGTGATGTCGCCGGCGGCGGTACGGATGTTTTCCGGGATCGGCTGTTTTTTCGGGATAGATCTCTTCAAGCGCTACCGGCAGCCGGTCGGATTGATCGCCGGCTACTGGGGAGGAACGAATGCGAATGTATGGATCAGCCGCCAGGAGCTTGAAAAGAACTTTCCCCATTACGTGCGCCAGCTCGACCGTTATATCGCGGAACTTCCGAAGATGCGTCGGGAATACGCCGAACAGCTGCGCAACTGGGAAGCGCAGCCGCCGGAACAGCGGGGCCGCCGTCCGGCGGAACCGGGCCCGGGGCGGACGCTGCCGGCGAATCTTTTCAATGCGATGATCAATCCGGTGATTCCGTATGCGATACGCGGAGTGCTCTGGTACCAGGGTGAAGCGAATGCGCACGCGCCGCTGGAATACCGGCAACTGATGGAGGTACTGCTCCAGGAGTGGCGCCGTCGGTGGGGTCAGGGGGATTTCCCGTTCTTCTTTGTGCAGCTGGCGAACTACCGGCAGAAAACGCCGGAACCGGTCTATTCGGGCTGGGCGATGATCCGGGAGGCGCAGGCGGCGCTGCTCAAATATCCGAATACCGGCATGGCGCTGGCGATTGATGTCGGCGAAGCGGACAGCATCCACCCGCGCAACAAACGCACCGTCGCGGAACGGTTGATGCTGCTGGAACGGGCGCGACGTGGTGAAGCGGTGAATACGCGCGGACCGGTTTTCGCGGAGGCCCGGGCGGAAAATGGTGCGATGATCGTGCGTTTCCGGTCGGCGTCGCCGCTGGTGGTGCGCGGCGACGTCAGGAAAATCGGCGGCTTTGACCTTGCCGGAGCGGATGGCCGTTACCGGCGGGCGGAAGCGGAACTGCTCGCCGACGGCAGCATCCGGGTGAGTTCACCGGCGATTCCGCAACCGGTCAACGTACGTTACGCGTGGGCCGACAACCCGGACGCGGAACTTTACGACTCCGACGGACTGCCGGCGGAACCCTTCCGTACCGACCGCGTAATCGAACGTCAGGATCGACTTCCGGAGTGAGGTTCTCCGGGAAGAGCATGTGAGGCTGCCCGAAAACAAGATTCCGCCGTCGCCCGGTTCAGGCGACGGCGGAATCTTCTCATCTTGGCCGGAAAGTCGGAAGGCGTACCGGATACCCGGCGGCGCATTACGATTCGGCGCCGCTT